>NZ_BAOX01000233.1:0-7799 GCF_000813105.1 Rhodococcus sp. BS-15
AGCGGGCGCGCTCGCTCTTGCGGGGGCGGTAGCCCTGTGGCTCGGGGTGCCGCGGCTACCGTTGCTTGCCGTCCTCACCGAGTCCGCCGAGCGCGAAGGCCAGTAGCGGAACGGACAGTCGGTCCAGGCGGAGCAAGTGCGAGAGCTCCTCGTCGTAGAAGCCCGAGATTGCACAGCACGCCGATTCGAGTGCGGTCGCGACCAAGTACAGGTTCTGCGCGGCGATGCCGGCGTCGATGTGCAGGGTGCGATAGTGGCGTTCGCTGTATTTGATCAGGGTTCGGTCGAGGCGTCCGACGAGAATCACGACGAAGGGTGCCCGCCGCGCGAATTGTGGCTGCACGAGGCATGATTCGAGCGCGTCGACGCACGGTCCGGTGCCGGTTCTGCTCAGAACGTGTCGATCCGGATCGAAAAGGTAGGTCCCCGAGTCGATCTCACCTGTACCGCGGAGGACCACGAGATGCAGGTCGATCGAATCGAGTCCGCCTGCCGTCGGATTCATCCGGAAGGTGTGCGGCGTGCCGTCCGGCCGCTCGGCAGTCCGACCGGGCCCCGCTGCCGACCGGAGAAGAGTCGAGAGCTGCAGCGCATCCATGTCCGCGAATCGATAGTGCGACCGTCGGTCGCGCAGTGCGGTGTCGAGGCGCATCGGTGGGAGTGGCGGTGGCGACGGCAGAACACATGTCCCGTCGGCTGCGGGGACGGTCGGAAGGCCCTCTCCGGTGCCGCGATCGAGGAGGCGTCGGTGCACATCGTGGACGTGCGCTACCGTGGAATCGAACGGATCTTCAGCCATGGAGTTCGACCTTAATCGAACACGGTAACCAGTGTCGATAAGGGATCGGGTATCTCGGTCGCGAGTCGCTCCTACTGGCAGTGAACGGTGGGGAATCGATTTCTCAGTGCGTCCAGCTGGCGATACAACTCGTACAGCGCCTGCTTCTGTGTCTGCGCTTCATCGCTGTGCCACACATGACTGCGTGAATCCCGGACTCTCAACGCCTTGCGCGCGAGCTGCTCGGACTCCTCGACGCGACTCGACGCGGCTGCGATCTCGGCGGTCAGCATGTCGTCGAACACCCGCGCCTGAGCCGCGTCCGAATTCTCTGCCATGTGGTCCACTCTCGATCTCGTGGCTCGACCGTTGATGGTTCGAGTACCGAAGATCAGGATAACCAACCGCAAAAAGACCGTCGGACCGGCTTCGGGGTTCGGAGACCTCGTTCTCGCACCTGGGCTACTACGCGGTGTAGTCGGTAGTAAGCTCCCGTCCATGCCGATGACCACGGATGGATCCGCGCTCCTGCGCGGTGCCTCCGTGGGCGGGCTGTCCGCGCTGGTCACCGTCGCAGCACACACGTTCGGTGGCGGGATGCTTCCATCCGACGCAGCGATGGTGCTGTTGGCCGTCGTATCCGCGGCGATCGGCTACGCGGCCGCTGCGGCACCGACGCAGGTGGCACCGCGCGCACAGTTGCCGATGATTCTGACCGCCGCGCAGTCGATCGGACACCTGCTGCTCACCGCCGTCGACGGTCACCATCACGGTCCGCTGATCACCCAGCAGATGTTCGCGGCCCACGCGGTTGCCATCCTGGTCGGCGCTCTGGCCATCCGCGGAGCCGAGCACGGCATCCGGCGCGCGGTGACCTCGCTACGCAAGGCTCTGCCCCTGTTGGCAACTCTGGTCGTCGACGAGTCCCGCGTCGCCCCCGAACTCCCGGTCTACCGACTCCCGGGATCTCCGCGGCTACTCGACCTGTCGGGTTGCGGAAGCCGCGGACCGCCTGTTCGAGCTGCCTGAGCACAGCCCACCGTCGCACCCGCCCTGCTCGTCAGGCGTCGGGTGGTGGGTTCTTGCCGCATTCGATTCCGCACATCGCACTCTCGGTGATTCACGCTGCTTCCGCGCGGCCTGGTCCCGCAGGCGATGCCACTTCGCGCATCCGCGCGCCCACTCATGCCTTCACGAAACGAGTCCTCGTGTCCACACCGGAAATGGAACGCGTCGCCGATCCTTCCCCGCCCACCCGTCCGACAAGCCCCCGCAGCTGGCGTCCCCTGATCCTGCGCCTGCACTTCTATGCCGGCATTCTCGTTGCACCGTTCATCCTGATCGCCACCATCAGCGGCGGGCTCTATGCCGTCGCACCGACCATCGAGCAACTCGTCTACCGCGACTACCTCCACGTGGATGCAACCGGCCCGGCCGTCCCCGTCGCACAACAGATTCGGGCTGCGCAGGCCGAACGACCCGATCTCACCGTCGCCGCCCGTCCGCCCCGCAGCCGAGGCCGGCGACACCACCCGAGTGATGTTCACCGATCCGAGCCTCGGCGAATCCGAGCGGCTGGCCGTCTTCGTCGACCCCGCCACCGCGACGAACGTGGGTGAGCTGGCGGTCTACGGATCGTCGAGCGCCCTACCGTTGCGTACCTGGATATCCGAGCTACACCGGCACCTGCATCTGGGGGAGCCCGGACGCCTCTACAGTGAACTCGCCGCCTCGTGGCTGTGGGTGATCGCGCTCGGCGGCCTCTACCTGTGGTTCGAGCGCTATCGACGCAACCGCGACAAGGCAAGACTGCTCACCTTCGATCGAAAGTCGAAGGGGCGCAATCGGTCTTTGAACTGGCACGGAGTGGCGGGAATCTGGATCGCTGTTGGTCTGATCTTCCTGTCCGCCACCGGTCTCGCGTGGTCCACTTACGCGGGCGAGAACGTCACCGACCTACGCACGGCGCTGAGCTGGACCACCCCAGCCATCACCAAGACCATCGGTACCTCCGAGGCGACGACGACAGGTGACCACTCCGGTCACGGCGGTCATTCGATGGACATGTCGGCCGACGCGTCGATGACCGACGACAACGTCGGACGCATCGATTCGGTCCTCGACATCGCGAAGGCCAACGGTATCGACGGAGCGGTGGAGGCGTCGATACCCGCGTCGGACGACGCAGCGTTCGTCGTCGCCGAAACCCGTCAGCCCTGGGTGATGTCGAACAACTCCATCTCGGTCGACGGTGCCGCAGGCACGGTGATCGACACCCTGTACTTCTCCGACTGGCCCCTTGCCGCGAAGCTCTCGGCCTGGGGTATCCAACTGCACATGGGGACGCTGTTCGGTATAGCCAATCAGCTTGCCCTGCTCGCTCTTGCGGTCGCTCTGGCATCGGTCATCGTCCGCGGCTACATGATGTGGTGGAAACGCCGTCCCACCAGGGCAACCGGACTCACCGCGGGGCGGCCTCCGCTGCGCGGCGGCATTCGGCGAATCTCACCGATGGCCGTCGTCGCGCTGTCGGTCGTCGCGATCGCTGTCGGCTGGTTCGTTCCACTCCTCGGGCTGAGCCTGGTGGCGTTCCTCGCCGTCGACGTGGTCCTCGGGTCGATCCGCCGAGCACGGACCAGAACCGCCAATTCCGCTGCTTCCCAACACGAAAGCGAACTCGTATGAATCTCACCCGACGTACCTCGACGCTGTTGGCCGCACTGTCGGTCACCGGTCTGATCCTCACCGGATGCTCCGGCAAGGAGCCGGCCGCCGCGGCGAAGGAGTCCGATTCCGTCGTCGTCCGCGAGCAATGGGTCAAAGCGGCCGACGCCGGTATGACGGCGGCGTTCGCCGAACTGCAGAACACCGGCGACGCCGATGTGCACGTGGTCGGTGCGTCGTCGCCGGCGTCGAGCCGAATGGAATTGCACGAGATGGCAACCGGAGCCGACGGAGCGATGGTGATGCGGCCGAAGGAGGGCGGCTTCGTCATTCCGGCGGGCGGCACACACGTGCTCGCCGCGGGCGGTGACCACCTGATGTTGATGGACGTCACCTCGCCGCTGACCCCCGGAGCCGACGCGGAGTTCACCCTCGAGTTCGAGGATGCGTCGAGCACGACATTCACCGCGCAGGTACGGGACTTCCCCGGTGCCCAGGAGAATTACGAGCCGGTGCCATGAACATGGACATGGACGGGTCGGCGACCCCTGCGCCGGCACACGGTGGCTGACAACGAAAACCGGTCCCCACGCTCGCTGAGCCGGCGACGCCTCCTCGGTGGAGGCGTCGCCGCGCTCGGCGTCGCGGGCGTGGGAGCGGCGACCGGTTACGGAATCATCGGCAACCGGGCCGAGGAGACGGCCACCGGGAGTGAGACGGTGCCGTGGCGGGGCCTGCATCAAGCGGGAATCGATACCGTTCCGCCACAGGCACACTCGACGTTCGTCGGGTTGAATCTGCAGGATCGTGTCGGGCGCGACCAGCTGATCGGAATCCTGAAGGTCTGGACCGAGGACATCGGACGGCTCACTGCCGGTGCGCCCGCGCTGGCCGATACCGAGGCCGAACTGGCGCTTCGGCCCGCACGCCTGACGGTGACCGTCGGACTCGGCCCCGGTGTGTTCGACGCGATCGGTCTGCCGGATCGGCGGCCGTCGTGGCTGGCACCCCTTCCTGCCTTCGGAATCGACCGTCTGGAACCGGAATTCACCGGTGGAGATCTGCTGCTGCAGGTGTGCTCGGACGATCCTGTCACCGTCGCACACGCTGCGGGTACTCACCAAGAACGTTCGCTCGTTGGTGACGATCGCCTGGACACAGCGCGGATTCCGGCGCTCGCGGGGTACCGAGGAATCGGGCACCACGATGCGCAATCTGATGGGGCAGGTGGACGGCACAGTCAATCCTGCGGCCGGAACTACGGACTTCGACACGTTGGTCTGGGACGACGGTAGCGATCAGCCCTGGATGCAGCACGGAACGTCGATGGTGTTGCGGCGCATCCGAATCGAGATGGACACCTGGGACGAACTGGACCGACCGGGCCGGGAACTGACGGTGGGGCGAACCCTCGACACCGGAGCCCCGTTGACCGGAACCGCAGAGTTCGACGTGGCCGATTTCGAGGTGACCGATCGATTCGGCATTCCGGTCATCCCACCGTCCTCGCACATCGCGCGGGCACGGCACCTTCACGACGGCGAGCGAATCTTCCGGCGGGCGTACAACTACGACGATCCGCCTGCTCCCGGTTCGGTGTCGAACTCCGGGCTGCTGTTCGCGAGCTATCAGCGCGATGTGCTCACCCAGTTCCTACCGATTCAGCAGCGCCTCGACGAATTCGATGCCCTGAACGAATGGACGACGCCGATCGGGTCAGCGGTGTTCGCGATACTGCCGGGAGTGGTCGGCGACGGCTATCTGGGGCAGAGCCTGCTCGGGTAACCAGGTGCGCTCAGGCCGGTACCAGAACCCTGTCCACGTTGGAGAGCGCCAGGCCCATGCTGGTGGTCATACCGATCCCGGTGGTGACGGTGGCGATGTGCACGCGATCGACCGGTTCTTCCAGCAGGAACTCCGAACCCGGTGCCGAGCAGTAGGTTCCCTGCCACCGCTCGGTGACGTCGATGCGGTCGACTCCGAACAGCGCCTTGGCTTCGGTGAGGAGCACCTGGAATCCCTCCTCGCTCTGGAACGGCGACGTGGTGATCTCGCGAACGTGTGTGTCGCCGAGCAGCATCGACCGTCCGGTTGGGGGGTGTACATCTGATGCAGATCGAGCTCGACGTACCCGGGATACTCGGCCTGCAGGCGGGCGGCGACGTCTGTCACGGCGGGCAGATTCTCGAAGCCCGAGTACCGGAGCAGGGACCAGCCGGTGAACAGCGGGGTGGGTAGTGGAGCGCGAAGGGGCAGCGTGGCGCGCAGCATGTGCAGCCGACACCGCACCAGTCCGCCGCGTTCGGCGTACTCGGGAAACAGGCGATCGATGTCGTGGTTGACGGTGACGAACGTGGTGCCGGCATGCAGGTCACCGCGCGAGGTGTGGACGATGCCCGGTGCGAACGAGGTTGCAGCGGTGCGCCAGTGGAAATCCACCCCGGAGGTCTCGAGCCAGCGTGCGATGGCAGGCGCAGCAGCACGTGGGTCCACTTGGACGTCCAGCGGCAGGTACATGCCGCCGACCACATCGGTGTCGGCAATGGGGAGTCGGTTCAGCACCTCGGCGCGGTCCAGCAGCTGAACCTGCTCCTCACCCCGCAGTTCGGCGAACTGCTCGAGCACCGCGAACTCGTCCTCGTGCCGGGCGACGCAATGCGTTCCCGTTTCGGCAGCCCAGAAGCTCGCTGTGCGGGCGAGGTCGAGCCAGTGACTGCGGCCGACGCGCGCATAGTCCAGTGCAGTACCGGATTGCGCTGTGATGCAGGCGTGTCCGAAGTTCTGCACCGAGGCGCCTGAGACGCGATCGGCATGATCGACCACCGCCACGGTGAGCCCGCGCCGATGAGCGTGATAGGCGTGTGCAAGGCCGACGATGCCGGCCCCGACGACCACGACGTCGTAAGTGGAGGTCATGAGAAGTGTCTTTCTCGAGAGGTCATGTCAGGCGTTCATGACGGCGGTGAAGGTCATCCGGTCTCCGCGATAGAGCGACCGACGGTGTTCGATGGGAACCCCGTCGGTGTCGTAGGAGACACGGCCGAGCAGAAACATCGGTGTGCGGGTGTCGACGGTGAGTAGTGCAGCTTCCCTGGCATCGGGGAGGACGGTTTCGATGGTGTCGACGACGCGCCCGAACACGACTCCGCGCGTCCGCAACTCGGCATACAGCGACGAACGGTGATCGAAACTGTCCTGCAACCCCGGAATTCGATACGCGGGGATGCGAGTCGTTTCGAGTCCGACTCGGACGTCACCGGTGGTGAAGACGCGTTCGAGTTGTACCACTTCCGAACCGATCTCGATTCCGAGTAGATCCGCCAGCGCTGCGTCGGCTCGGAACGTGTCCCAGCCGACCAGGATTCGGGTAGCGCTCATGCCCTTCTCGCGCGCGGCCTCGGTATACGAGCCGATGGCCAGCGGCAGCACCACTTTGGGCTCGGCAACCACCGTCGCACGCCCCCGTCGTTCGATTCGACCGGCTACCAACAGTTCTCGGATGGCTTGACGCAGTGTTTCGCGAGACACGTCGTATCTGTCGGCGAGATCGCGCTCGGAAGGAAACGCGTCGCCCGCCGACATACCGTCGAGCATGGCGTCGAGACTTCTGCGCACGATCTGGTGCTTGAGTACGCGAGGTTCGGTGTCCACAACCATGGACCAACCATAGCACCAATTGGTCTAGACCTATTCGTCGTTCGACGTTCACAGTCCGTTCACTCGAGTTCCATGCAATGGTCTATACCAAACGGCAGTCTCTTCCTCATGTCGAACTCCACCAGCCCGAACACCAGCACCGCCATCGAGCTCGTCGTCCTGGACATGGCCGGAACCACCGTCACCGACGACGGTCTCGTGCTCGAATCGTTCGACGCCGCAGCCACTGCCGTCGGACTCGCCGACAGAGGACCGGAACGCGACGACGCCCGCCGCTACGTCCTCGACACGATGGGGCAGTCCAAGATCGAGGTGTTCCGCGCACTCTTCGGAACAGAGGACCGAGCCCAGGCTGCCAACCATGCGTTCGAGTCGGCCTACGACGCCCGCATCGACGACGGAATCGCGCCCGTTCCCGGTGCAGCCCAGGCCATCACGAAGCTCCGTGAATCCGGAATCACCGTCGTCCTGACCACCGGCTTCTCGGCACCGACGCAGAAACGCATCATCGACACACTCGGCTGGCAGGATCTGCCCGACGCGTTCCTCGCACCCGGCGATGCCGGTCGTGGCAGGCCCCACCCGGATCTCGTCCTCTCGGCTGCGCTGCTCGCCGAGGTCAGTGACATCGCTGCGGTCGCGGTCGTCGGAGACACGTCCAGCGACATTCCTGTCCGGTCGCCGGAGCCCGGCGCCACTC
>NZ_BAOX01000232.1:0-7832 GCF_000813105.1 Rhodococcus sp. BS-15
CCGGAGCCGTTGCCGCACACGAGGAGGCGAACCGATGAAGAAGGTAGCGGGCCCGGCCGTCAAACTGCTCGCCTTCTTCACGGTGACCGCGGTATGTGCCGTGATCATCGTGGCCGCACTTCGTACCCCGGTCAGCGGACCGCTGTCGTCCTACGGCGCGGAGTTCGACGATGTGTCCGGGTTGTACGTCGGTGACGACGTGCGCATGTCCGGGGTGCAGATCGGCAAGGTCTCGTCGGTCGAACTCGACGGAGCCATTGCCCGAGTCGGATTCGAGATCGAAGGCCGGCGACCGATCTTCGTCAACACACAGGCTGCTGTCCGCTATCAGAATCTCCTGGGGCAGCGATATGTCGAGCTGATCCAGAAGGACGCGGCCACCGGTGCTCCGCTGGCGGCCGGCGAGACGATTCCGCTCGAGTACTCGATTCCATCGTTCGACATCTCCACGCTGTTCAACGGTTTCAAACCGATCTTCGACACCCTCGACACCGCCCAGCTCAATCAGTTCACCGAGAACATCCTCCGCATGGTGCAGGGTGACGGTTCCGGACTCGCTCCGGTACTGCGGGACGTGGATCGCATCACCCAGTTCGCCGTTCAGCGAGAGTCGATCATCGGACTGCTGATCGACAATCTCGGCCAGATCTCGGACTCGATCGGCGGACAGTCGGCGGCGGTCGCCGATCTCCTCGAAGAGCTGCACGGTCTGGTTTCGAGGTTGAGCACCCAGATGGACGGCGTGCTGGCGTCGCTGGATCAGGCGAACTACGGACTCGGACCACTGGTCGGCTTGCTGGAGAGCCTGCAAGATGCGTACGACAACAGCTACGCGCCGGTCGACGGAGCACTGCGACGGTTACTGCCGCAGACCGATCAGGTGACCGAGTTGCTCGCGCTCACCCCGTCACTGCTGACCGGGCTCAACGCGAGCATTCCCGATCCGGGTGCCCAGACCTACTCCTGCAGTCAAGGCCGACAGGACATTCCGGGCATCGGACAGATAGTGCTCGGCGGACAAAATTTGGTGGTGTGCAAATGACACGCGTGGTTCGCAAGGGCGTTCGCGACGAGCAGTCGGAGAACAAGACGCATGTGTTCTGGGGTGCGGTCGGTGTCGCGTTCGCCGTGGTGCTCGTTCTCGTCGCGGCTGCGCTGTACACGATCCCGCTCGGCGAGCGGACGTACACCGCGGAGTTCGGCTCCGCGGCCGGTGTGAAGCCGGGCGACGACATCAGGATCGCCGGTATCTCGGTCGGTTCGGTGCGCTCGGTTCAGCTGGCAGGTGCACATGTCGACGTCCAATTCAGCGTCGACTCCGACGTTTTCGTGGGTGATGCCTCGACCCTGACAGTGAAGTTGCTGACTCCCATCGGGGGTCACTACGTGATGCTCACCTCGCACGGTGACGACGAGCTCGGGTCGGCACCGATCCCACCGGAACGGGTCGAACTGCCCTACGAACTGTCCGACGCGATCCAACAGGTGACACCGTTGGTCCGCGATATCGACGGTCCGACGTTGCGACAGACGGTCGCCGAGTTGGACCGGGCAGTCGGTACGCAGCCACAGTCGACGCGTGCCATCGTGGACAATCTGACCTCGCTCACCGACGTGATCGCCACCCGCACCGACCAACTCGAACGCGGGCTCGTGGTGTCCGACGAGTACGTCGGTGCGTTGGCCGCCGATCGTGTCATGCTCACCGAACTCGTACGTGAGCTCGGCACCTTGACCAAAGGATTCGGCGACAAGCGCGCAGAGGTCGTCAGTGCCTTCGACCTCCTCGGAAGACTCTTCGAGCTGTTCCACCGCCCCGTGGTCGCATTCGAGAAGGGGCTGGAGCCGTCGATCGTCCAGCTCGAAGAGATCACGCAGAAGCTCGTCGCTCAGCTGGGTGATGTCGACGGGGCGATCACGACCATGAAGGAAAGCGCGGACGGCCTGTCCGCCCTGATCGGCGGTGGTGAAGGTCCCGTCGTCGATCAGTCACAGGACACGGTCGTCGGCGTCGGCGTGTGTATTCCGTTGCCGGGGAGGGTGTGCTGATGAACTGCAGATCGGTACGGATCGCCGTGGCGGCAGCCGTCGTCGTCACGCTCGTCGGCTCGGTCGCGTCCGCGACCGCTGTCATCGACACCGGCTCGGGCACTTCCTCGATGTGTGCCGAGTTCACCGACACGGTCGGTTTGTACGAGGGTAATTCGGTCATGATGCTCGGCGTGGTCGTCGGAACGGTGACGCACATCGAGAACACCGACACCGCGGTGCTGGTCACGATGGATGTCGACGGTGGCCTCCGGTTGCCCGCCGGGGTGGGGGCAGTGACACTGTCGAGTTCGATCGTCACCGACCGCCATGTGGAATTCACGCAGCCATACATCGATGGCCCGGAGTTCGATCGGGCGAGCTGTATTCCGTTGGAACGCACCAGAACACCGCTGGGGATCAGTGACACGCTCGACGCCGTGTCGGGGCTGGCGTCGGACCTGCTCGGTCCGGCGGACGCCGAGGGCAACCACGAGCAGATCCTGGGCGACACATTGCGTTCGGTCGACGGTTCGCTGCGTGGCTCCGGCACCCAGCTCAACGAGAGTCTTCGACAATTGGCCCAGCTGGTCGGCGATCCGGCCGACCGGGATACCACCGTGCGTCGACTGATCGACAACCTCGACGGTCTGATCGACACGTTCGTGGTGAGCTGGCCCGAGGTGGCGAAGCTGCTCGACAATCTGAAGCGGGGGATGATCACGCTGTCGGAGTTCACCCAAGCCTTCGGGACCACAGTCGCTTTGACCACAGAGTTCATTCCGCCACTGGCGCGCAACGTCGCGAAGTACGACGACAAGGTCTACGATTTCTCGACCAGGTGGTGCCGGTGGTCGATGTACTGCTCGGGCGGGTGGGCGATATCAAGGACATCCTCGAACAGGTGCCGACCATAGGCGAGAACTTGATGACGATGTACGACAACCATTCCAAGAGCGGGCGCGTGATCTATCACCCGCCGCAATTCGAGATCGATACCAACTCTCCCAACGAGGTCTGCGCTCTGCTCAACAAGTACAGACCGACGTGCTCGGCGGACCAGCAACGAGGCGACGTCATCGATGTCGGATTGGTGCAGCTGATCCTCGGTTCGGCGGGTTGGCGATGAGGCGCGCGCTCACCGGCCTGTGCTGTGTTGCGTTGTTGTCGGCGTGCAGCATCGATCCGGCCGACCTTCCGATACCCGGTAGCTATGTCGCCGGCGACAAGTATTCTCTGCGAATCGAATTCGCGAGCGTGCTCAATCTTCCGGAGAAGGCGAAGGTCATCGTCGAGGGCGTCGACGCGGGCGTTCTCGACACCGTCGAGCTGGTGGGTTCGACCGCCGTGGCGACGGTGGACCTGTCCGCCGATGTTCGCCTACCCACCGATACCGTCGCCGAACTTCGGCAGTCGTCGATTCTGGGCGAGATCTACATCTCGCTGCAGCCACCGGCCGATTCCTCCGGCGCGGGATCGAGCTCGGCATCGGGCACCGGCGGGCCCTACCTTCGTGACGGTGACGTCATTCCCGTGGAGCGAACTGTTCCGGCCGACAATGTCGAGGACGTGCTGCGCGGACTGTCGAACCTCGTGACCGGCGGCCATTACGTCCAATTGCAGGAAGCGGTGAACAACGTCAATGCCGCGATTCCTCCCGATCAGGCCGAGGTCGACAAGATCAACCTCGCAGCGAGGGCCGCGCTCACCGATATCGGCGACAACACCGGGGAAATCGATCGGATACTCGGTGCCGCGGAGAGTATCTCGAATACTGTTGTGACACAACGTGATGGAGTCGAGCGTGTCCTCGAGCTCGGCCCGAGACGTTCGGGAGGGTTGTCCGAGGTTCTGTTCAGCGTCGTCCACATGATCTTCAGCCTGGGGTACATGTCACAGCACGTCGGGGACGTACTGTCCGGCCCGTATCCGGAGCTGAAGGATGCTGTGGACATCATCGCGCCGGCGTTGATCACCATCGCGAATGCCGACTCGTCGGTGCCGATGAACGTGGACAAGGCCAATACCCTGCTCAGGGAGCGCTTGATTCCGTACTTCGAGTCGACGCCGAACATCGCAGTGCGGTCGGTGTCTGCAGACGGAGGGCCGAGTGCGCGCGCGGACGACATGATCGGGATCCTGCGCGGGATAGGAATTGTCCGATGAAGCCGGGCACACTGTTCTCGCTCGTCGCACTCGTGGTGATGACGGTCGTCAGCGTCGGATACCTGACCGTCGGCGTACTCGACATCGATCCGACTCGAACGACGAACCATGTCGTGGTTCGGATGGAGTCCTCCGGCGGACTGATGGACACCTCGCAGGTCACCTCACGCGGGATCCAGGTCGGTCGGGTCGAATCGATCACCGTGGTGCCGGGCGGGTTGGACGTCACTCTCGGTCTCGATGCAGACCATCGCATCCCTGCAGATTCCGAGGTGGTCGTGGCGAACCTCTCTGCCGCAGGCGAGCAGTATCTCGATCTTCGCCCTCGAAGCGCCGGAGGTCCGTACCTCACGGACGGAGACGCGCTCGGGAGCGAGCAGGTTCGAGCATCGGTCACCGTCAGTGAGGCGCTGGGCCTGGGCGATGCCCTTGCCTCGCAACTCGATACGAACGCACTGAAAGGTCTGACGGAGACAGCATCGGCCGCTGTCGACGGGCGTGACGGCGACGTCGACCGTCTGGTGGAGGCATTTCGATTCCTGGCAGCCACAGTGCGAGACAAAAGCGGCGAAATTCGTCGACTGTACGACAATGCTCAGCAGGCGGGTCGCAATGCGTACGGATACGGCCCGGTCATGACCGACGCGGCGCCGTGGGTCGGCGCGACGGGCGACGGGGTGGCCAACTTGCTCGAGGGCTTCAACGAGTACTCGTACGTCGGCGCGGATGTCTGGGACGATCCACTCGGCAGATCACCCCGAAGATCGATCAGTACCTGACGCCTCTGTCCCCCGATCTTGCTTTGATCGCAACGCTTCTCGAGCCGTATACCGCACCCATCAAACCGATGCGGGTCGACGCCGGGTCCATCGTCGACGTACTGCAGACCGTCTTTCCTCCCGGCGGGCCGGCGAAACTCTCCGTAGAAATTCCGAACTGATTGGAGCTACCCCCTCATGGTCGAGACAGACGCAGCCGAGGCGAAAACACCAGTGCCCGAGGACAAGGCAGCAACAGTGCCCGAGGGCTCCAGACGGCACCGGATTCGGTGGCCGGTGGTCGCTGCAGCAGTACCGGGTGTGGTGCTTGCGGTGGTCTTCGGCGTGCTGTGGCATTCTGCAGCAGGCGATCTGGCTGCCGAGCGTGAACAGGAACAGGACCGGCAGATGGCGGTGAACACGGCGACCGAGTACACCGCGCGGTCGTTGACCTACGACTACCGCAACCTCGACGCCTTCTTCCAGGGTGTCGACCAGGGGGCGTCGCAGTCCCTGCAGGACAGGTACGACGGGGTCCGCGAGGCGCTGACGGCGATCATGAACGAGTCGCAGGTGGTGGCGACCGGCGAGGTCCTTTCGGCAGCAATCGATTCCGAGTCCGGTGGTGAGTACAAGGTGGCGGTGTTCGCTCAACAGACGACGCAGAACGTGCAGCAACCCGACCCGGGGAAGGTGCCCAATCTTCTGCTGGTGACGGTCACCGATCAGGACGGGCAGTGGATCGTCAGCGACTACGGACCCAAGACCTGAGACTTCGTCAGTGAGCGTTGGTGGCGCTGACGAACTGCGCCAGGCCGCGTACTTCCTGCTCGATCTCCGTCATGCCGCACTGCTCGAAGATCGACGTGAACTGATTCTTGTCGAACATGCGGACCCCGATGCGTCCCGACACCGCCCCCAGCACCGATTTGACCGGAGCGGCGTTGCGGCCGTAGCTGGACATGATCGCGATTCGACCGCCCGGCCGGAGAACCCGGACGAGTTCGTCGACGACGGTCAATGGATTCGGTATCAGGTACAGGGCAGCGAAGCAGCAGACGGCGTCGAATGTGTTGTCGGCGAACGGAAGTGACTGCGCATCACCGCGCATGTAGGCGGCGTGGGGGCCGCGGTTGTCGCGAACGGCGCGCCTGATCATCTGCTCGGAGATGTCGAACCCGATGGTGATGCCATCGCCGCTCAGGTGGTCGGAGAGGTACCTGGTGAAGTTTCCCGGTCCAGCTGCCACGTCCAGTACCTTCATGTCTCCGGACAGCCGTAGGTCGTCGACGGCCTTGTCGCGTTCGGCGGACATCGAGATGCCGCCTACTCCCATCATGGCGACACCGGCAGGACGCCAGAGCTTTTCGTAGATCGAGGCCACCAGAGGGTTGTTCATGGCGCGACTCGCAGCCGTCGGTGACGGGGCAGGAGTACCGCCCAGCAGCTCCACATAGCCGTCGGTGGTGACCGCAGCCGTACGAAATTCGGGTTCGAGTAGCTGTGCGGCGCGGTGGAGGGCCTGGTCGTCGGGGGAAGGCGCGACAACGTCGTCGGACTCACTGTCCGGGTCTTCCTCGGGTACGAGCGGATACGGCGGCATCCCGGTGCCTTGCAGGCGGTATCGGCCCCAGAAGTCCACGTCGCTCACCAGGACCGGCACATCACCGCTGTCGGTGCTCAGCCTGCCTTCGCGGCGGCTGCCGGCAGCCGCCATGAAACTCTGCAGTGCCTCGTGTGGCCGGACGCGGCCGTACCAGCGGAAGATCCCGTCGATGGGTTGGGAGTGTCCGCGCAGATCTACCTGCACCTCGAACTCGGCAGGAGGGGCCTCGAAAGTCAGAGTTGCCGGTCCGCGGAAATCGGGCTTACCGGATAGATCACTCACAGGTTCACTCCTCCTGGTCGCGAACGAACGCGAGATGAATGGGCCGGTCGAACTCGATGCGGATGCCGAGGAGCGCACTCGAGGACTCGACGAGCCCTCGCACTATGGCCGCCAGATGCGCGGTGAATGCGTCGATGTTCATAGCGGATTCATGGTCGTCGGAGCTTCCGAGCCACCAGTCCGTGGCAGTCGCTACAGCGCCGAAGGCCGAGTACGAGATCAACTCCACCGTCGCCCTGTTCACTCCTGGTCCCTGCACAGCGTCGGCCAGAACGCGCGCCACGGTGTCGGTTGCAGCACGGGCCGACTCCAAGGCCGGGTCCGACGAAGACGTCTGCGACTTTCGGCCGACAGTGCGGGCCAGAAAGTGGCCGTGGACGAGGAACCGGAACAGATTGGGATGGTCTGCGACCACTGCCGCGTATCCGGCAGCGCTGTGATCGATGAGTTCGGCCACCGAGTCCGCGAACAGATCCGCCGTGGTCATGATGCTCGCCAACAGCATTTCCTGAACGTGCTGGACTATCTCAGCATAGAGATCGGACCGGTCGGCGAAATGCCGATACAGCTTGGGTTTGGCGGTGCCTGCAGCCTGTGCGATATCGCCCATGCTGACGCTCGGTCCGTGCGTATCGATGGCGACCAGAGCGGCCGCGACGAACTCTCGTCGCACCGCGAGTCGATGCTCACGCCAGCGTTCGGTGCGCGCATCGATCCTCTTGCACTGTGGCTTGCGCCCTCCATCTTCTGGGTTGACACGTCCGGTGACCTGAACCACACTTTGTCACATTACCTACTACCGCCGGTACTGGCTACCATGAGTTTTGGATAGACGGAGTCTCGGGGGAGTCGTCGATCGCGAGGGGGATCGGTTGTGAAGCGTGCAGTTGTCGGTGAACGGAACAGTGACGGGGGGGACGTCGAGGCGCGCTGCGCTGGTGACCGAGGACCTGTCGGCTACGCGGGCGCGGGCGGTCGGCCCGCGCGAGAAG
>NZ_BAOX01000231.1:0-7831 GCF_000813105.1 Rhodococcus sp. BS-15
CAACCGAGACCGATGCCCTGCGCGACGCCGCTCTGGCCCGCGAAGCGCAGTCGGCAACCGGCCTGCCCGGCGGCATCGCCATCCCGCACTGCCGCTCCGAAGCGGTCACTTCGGCCTCGCTCGGATTCGCCCGGCTGAACCCCAAGGTCGATTTCGGTGCCCCCGACGGCCCGGCCGACCTCGTCTTCCTCATCGCAGCGCCGGCCGGTGCCGGTTCGGCGCACATGAAGTTGCTCTCGAGCCTGGCGCGCGCACTGGTCAAGCCGGAGTTCGTCACCTCGCTGCGCAACGCGTCCTCGGCCGCCGAGATCGTTACCCTCGTCGACGGTGTCATCAACCTGCCGCCAAGCCCGCAGCGACGACCCCTGCGGCAGCTCCCGTGTCGACTGCCAAGCACAGCGCGGCCGCCACCCCTGCCGAGGCCACCGCGCCCAAGCACATCGTCGCAGTCACCGCCTGCCCCACCGGAATTGCGCACACCTACATGGCTGCCGATTCACTCGTCGCAGCCGGTGAGCGAGCCGGAGTCACGGTTCACGTCGAGACCCAGGGCTCGAGCGGCAGCACGCCGTTGGACCCCTCGATCATCGCCGGAGCCGAGGCAGTCATCTTCGCCACCGATGTGGGCGTCAAGGGCCGCGAGCGTTTCGCCGGAAAGCCGGTCATCTCCTCCGGCGTCAAGCGCGCCATCAACGAGCCCGACGTCATGCTCACCGAAGCCCTACGCGCTGCACTGAACCCGGACGCAGCTCGCGTCGGAGGTACCGCAGTGGCGGCCGGCTCGAACGAGTCCGCAGGCGAACTCGGCTGGGGCACCCGCATCCGCCAGATCCTGCTCACCGGCGTCAGCTACATGATCCCGTTCGTCGCTGCCGGCGGTCTGCTGATCGCTCTCGGCTTCTTCATCGGCGGATACGAGATCTCTGGAGTTGCCGAGGACATCGTCGTCAACAACTCCATCACCTCGCTGCCCGAAGGCGGAATGGCCGCCTACCTCGGTGCCGTGCTCTTCCAGATCGGCGCGCTGTCCTTCAGCTTCCTGGTGCCCGCGCTGGCCGGCTACATTTCCTACGCCATTGCCGACAGACCAGGTCTGGCACCAGGATTCACCGCAGGCGCGGTGGCCGTTCTGGTGGGTGCAGGCTTCATCGGCGGTCTCGTCGGTGGTCTGATCGCCGGCTTCGTCGCACTGTGGATCAGCAAGTGGAAGATCCCCACGGTTCTGCGCGGCCTCATGCCCGTCGTCATCATTCCGCTGTTCGCCACACTCATCGTCGGCGCGATCATGTTCCTGCTGCTCGGCAAGCCACTCGCCGCGATCACCAGTGGACTCACGAACTGGCTCAACGGCCTCAGCGGTTCCTCGGTCATCATCCTCGGCATCATTCTCGGCCTGATGATGTGCTTCGACCTCGGTGGACCGGTCAACAAGGCGGCCTACGCATTCGCCACCGCAGGCCTGTCGGTCACCGACACCGCATCGCTGCGCATCATGGCAGCGGTCATGGCCGCCGGAATGGTGCCGCCACTGGCCATGGCACTCGCCTCGACCGTTCGCGCACGCCTGTTCACCGAAGCCGAGCGCGAGAACGGCAAGGCCGCATGGTTCCTGGGAGCTGCATTCATCTCCGAGGGTGCAATCCCGTTCGCCGCAGCCGACCCGTTCCGCGTCATCCCCTCGATGATGGCCGGCGGCGCAGTGACCGGCGCGATGATCATGGCGTTCGACGTCACCCTCAGCGCACCCCACGGCGGCATCTTCGTGTTCTTCGCGATCGGAAACATCCTGTGGTTCATTCTCTCGCTGGCGGCGGGCACCATCGTCTCCGCGTTCCTGGTCGTCTCCGCCAAGCAGTTCGTCAAGGGCAAGAACGCCCCGTCGGACGCCGAACTCGATCCCGCACTCGCCACCGTCTGACACTCGCTACGATCGCAACAACCCCACTACGAAGGAGCACCACATGCCCAGCACCACAGTCGCCGTCGGATCCTCGATCGGTCTGCACGCTCGACCCGCAGCACTGATCGCCGACGCCGTCGCCGAAGCAGGCGTGGACGTCACCCTCACAGTGGCCGACTCGGAGCCGGTGGACGCAGGTTCGGCCCTGATGATCATGACGCTCGGCGCCACCAAGGGCACCGAAGTCACCGTCAGCAGCGACGACCAGGCAGCACACGACAAGGTGGTCGCACTCGTCGAAGCAGACTTGGATGCATAGGTCGTTCCGCAGGCTCCACTCCTGCAACGCCTAGGTCGTTCCGCAGGCTCCACTCCTGCAACGCCTGAGTCGTTCCGCAGGCTCCACTCCTGCAACGCCTAGGTCCAGCTTCTAGCGAGAGCGCATCGATCGCCGGACGGTGAATCCCACCGCTCCGGCGATCAGCACCACACCGGCAGCGACGGCCGCTCGGAATGTCCATTCCGAGTCCGTCGCTGTCGGCGTCTGCGCCGGCTGATCGGGAACGACGGTCGGCGATACCGGCTCCGCAGCAGCAGGTTCGGGCGTGGACGTGTCGAGCGCTACCGCGTCGGGGATCCTCAGGATGGGCGGAAGCGTGGCCTCGGCGGGTCCGAATCCTGCCTCGGATGCGATGAGCAATGACCCGTCGTCGGTGAAGACCAGTGCCTCGCCCTGCGGCTGATCGGGCAACGGCACCACGGCGCGAGGCGCTGTCGGATCGACCAATGCCGACGCGATGTTCCCGTCCGACGGGCGGAAAAGGTAGCGTCGGTGTAGGTGCGCACTGCGGCGACGGTGCCGTCGGCACTCACCGCTCCCCCGGTCGCCAGTGTCGATCCGACCACGAACGGCGGCCCACCGACTGTGTCGGTTGCCGTGAACGCCAGATCTCCGACCTTGCGCATCGGCGTCGGCCCAGGGCTGGTCAGATCGGCGACGGATTGGTCGTCGGCAGGTACGTACACCCCGCTCACGCCCGAGAGTTCCTTCGTGACGATCACCGGCCTACCACCGGGCTCGATCAGTATCGTCTCGGCGTCGTGCGCGCCGTCGGGATAGGTCAGTCGGTACAGTTCGCCCGCACCCGAGGCCGGGTCCATTCGCGTCAATGCCACCGTGTCGCGGCTCATCTGATTGTCGCCGATGTCCGCCAACCACAGCGAGCCGTCGTACGACGTCAAGTCCTCGACGTCGTACGGGTCGACGGGCACGTCGATCCATCGCTGAACCGCGCAGTCGGCACCGAACACCGCAACCCGATCATCGGCTCCACTGTCACCGATCGCGTACAGGACCCCGTCGATCGAGGTCAGCCCGGACAACTCGTCGAGGCCGGGATCTGTTGGCCGACAATACGTTTCGGTATCGATCGGCGAAGCGAAGGCAGTACCCGAGAACGCGATCGTCGCGGCGACTGCAGCCGCCACCGCTCCGCCCACCACCAATCGTGGCCCCACCGAGGTCAGACGCTGGGCACGGTCGCCGTGAATTCGACGAGCGCTGCCGCAAGCGATTGCGGCACACGAGCTTCCACGCGTGTGCCCTCCTCCTCGTGGGTGGACTTCACGATCCGGCCGTCGGTATGGATTCGTGCGACCAGATCACCACGCGTGTAGGGCACGAGAACGTCGACCAACACGTCCGGCTCGGACAGGATCTCGGCCAGGTGATCTCGCAGGGCGTCGATTCCCTCGCCGGTCTTGGCCGAGACGAACCGAGCGCCGTCGAGCAATCCGCGCAGCTGGATCAGCTGCACCGGATCGGCTGCGTCGATCTTGTTGACCACCAACAACTCCGGGGGCATCTTCGCATCCTGCTCGCGAACCACCTCGGTGATCACCTCACGCACGGCCTTGATCTGATCGATCGGAAGCGGATCCGATCCGTCGACCACGTGCAGCAGCAGATCTGCATCGGTGACTTCCTCGAGCGTCGAACGGAACGCTTCGACCAACTGAGTCGGAAGGTGCCGAACGAAACCGACGGTATCGGTCAGCACGATCTCGCGACCGTCCTCGAGCGTCGACTTGCGCGTAGTGGGATCGAGGGTGGCGAACAGTGCGTTCTGAACCAACACACCGGATCCGGTCAGCGCATTCAACAGACTCGATTTGCCTGCGTTCGTATACCCCACGATCGCAATCGACGGCACCGTACCGCTCAGGCGCTGTTCGCGTTTGGTGTCGCGGGCCTGCTTCATACCCTTGATCTCGCGACGCAGTTTGGCCATTCGCTCACGGATGCGTCGACGGTCGGTCTCGATCTTCGTCTCACCCGGTCCGCGCAGACCCACACCACCGTTGCTGCCTGCCCGTCCACCGGCCTGCCGCGACATCGATTCGCCCCAGCCGCGAAGCCTGGGCAACATGTATTCCATCTGCGCGAAGGCGACCTGCGCCTTGCCTTCTCGCGAGGTCGCGTGCTGGGCGAAGATGTCGAGGATCAGCGCGGTGCGATCGATGACCTTGACCTTGACGACCTTCTCCAGCGCATTGAGCTGAGCAGGGGTCAGTTCACCATCGCAGATCACCGTGTCGGCGCCGGTCGCGAGGACGATGTCGCGTACCTCCTTGGCCTTACCGGAGCCGATGTACGTCGCGGCATCGGGCTTGTCGCGTCGCTGCATCAGCGCTTCGAGTACCTCCGAGCCGGCGGTCTCGGCCAGTGCAGCCAGCTCGGTCATGCTGGACTCGGCCTGCGCGGCCGTGCCGGTGGTCCAGACTCCGACCAGCACGACGCGTTCGAGGCGCAGCTGCCGGTACTCGACCTCGGTGACGTCGGTGAGCTCGGTGGACAGTCCGGCCACTCGACGTAGCGCGGTGCGATCTTCGAGCTGCATGTCGCCGGAGGACGGGGAGTTCTCGTCGTTCAGCGGCGACCGAGCCAGTCGCCTCGACCACGCGTCGGACTCTTCACGAGTCCAGGCGGATTCGGTTTCGGGAGCACCGTCGATATCGTCGCGACTGTCGTCGACCGGTTCGCCCGCAGGGGATGTTTCATGTGAGTTCGTCATACGAGCTCCATGATCCACGAAAAGCCCAGCGTATGCACGCGGGTTTCGGTCCGGGCGGATGCCGAGGCCGGTGCGATCGTCAGGACTGAGCCTTCAGCCACCGGTCGTCGATCTCGCCGCGGGCCAGCAGCACCGACGGACCGCGCAGAGTGGCTCCGACGTGATCGATGGCCACGCGTACCCGACCGCCGAGCACACCGACGCTCACCTCCCCGGTCTCGAGACCCTCGTAGGACAGCGCGGCCGCGGCCGCCGCCACGGTTCCGGTGCCACACGACCGCGTCTCCCCGACGCCACGCTCGAACACGCGCATCTCGACGCCGCCGTCGTCGAGCCTGGTCAGGATCTCGACGTTCGCACCGTGGGGAAAGAACTCGGTGTCCAGCGTCGGCGGTGCGGACAAGTCCAGAGCGCCGAGAGAAGCGCGCGTCAACGCACCGTCGACACAGGCCAGATGAGGGTTGCCGACGTCGATTCCGACGCCCTCGTACGTTCCGCCCGCGAGGGTCACCGAGCTCGAGCCCATCAGCGTGACGTCACCCATCGCCACGGTGACATCGGCGTCGGTGTCGTCGAACGAGTGGACGGTCACAGCGCGCGCGCCGGCCCGCGAACCCACCACGAACTGGTCACGTTGTTCGAGATCGTGCACCCGCAAGTAGTGCGCGAACACGCGGACACCGTTGCCGCACATCTCGGCAATGGTGCCGTCGCCGTTGCGGTAGTCCATGAACCAGTCCTCGGGCTCGACACCCGACGGAATTCGGTCGAGTACGCCTGCATCTCGGAGCACACCGGCCCGCGCGACGCGCAGAATTCCGTCGGCACCGAGGCCCTGGCGTCGATCGCACAACACCGAGACCGCCGACCTGGTGAGTTCGAGCTCGGCTGCGGATCCGGCAGTACGACGAAGTCGTTCTGAGTTCCGTGGCCTTTGGCGAATTCCATGGCCGCGAGTCTACGGGGGTTCGGCTACGAGGGGTCGATCGCAGACAAGGCGTCCGACCTCAGCGTGGGCGAGGCACCGTCGAGCCAACGAACGCGTTCGTCGCGGCGAAACCAGGATCGTTGGCGTCGCACGTAGCGTCTGGTTCCGATGAACGTCCGTTCTCGTGCGAACTCGACGTCGTACTCCCCCGCCAACACGTCGAGAGCCTGCGCGTACCCGATCGCCCGCGACGCGGTGACGCCCTCCCGTAGTCCCGAGGCGAGCAGCCCCTCCACCTCGTCGAGCAGTCCGCTCTCGAACATCAGCCGAGTGCGCTCGGCGATCCGATCGTCCAGTTCTGCTGTGTCGCGGTCGACTCCCAACACCACCGTGCCCCAGCGAGGTGCGCCGATCTTCGGGGCCGAGGCCGCGAACGGCTGCCCGGTCAGCTCCACCACCTCGAGCGCCCGGACCATGCGCCTGCCGTCGGTGGGCAGGATCGATGCGGCAGCCTCGGGATCGGCGGCCGTCAACGCGCGATGGATCTCCTCGACGCCGTCGCGTTCGAGGACTGCTTCCCATTTCGCTCGGACGACGGGGTCGGTGGCCGGAAAGGCCCATTCGTCGAGCAACGACTGCACGTACATCATCGATCCGCCGACGATGATCGGCCGCAGACCCCGCGATCGAATGTCCTCGACGTCGGCGACCGCAGCCGCTTGGTACCGCGCGACGGTAGCGATGTCGGTGACCTCGAGCACATCGAGTTGATGGTGCGGAATTCCGCGCCGCTCCGCGACGGGCAGTTTCGCGGTCCCGATGTCCATCCCCCGGTACTGCTGCATGGCGTCGATATTGACTATTTCGCCGCCGAGTCCCTCGGCCAGATCGAGAGCCAGATCGGATTTGCCTGCGGCAGTCGGCCCGATGACCGCGACAGGAGTCGTGACCGAATCGCTCGCCCCGTCAGTCACGAGCCCAGGTCCCCACGAAGTACCCGACCCCGAAGGGAGCACCTCGGTAGAGCTCGCTCGTCGTTGTCGCATCGGCTCCGGCGAGCGCTGCCAGCACCTGCCATGCCGCTCTGCCGCCGACACCGAGCGATGCGCACAGGTCCGGATCCAGACGCGCCAATGCATCGACATCGGCGCTCGCGAGGGCATCGTCGATCCGGCGCTGGAGCTCCTCGGCGCGCTCGTCGAACGATCCAGGGGCCTTCGGAGTCAGTGTGTTCGCTCCGTCTGCCAGCACCAGAACGCCCCAGCTCTGCGCCGAAGCGTCGATTTCTCGGCGTAGCTCCTCGCCGAACTCGGCGCACCACCCGGGGCTCGCATCGGCCGCGATCGTGCGGACCTCGACCGCATCGTCGGGCGCAGCCACTCCTCGCAGCCACCCCGCGATCAGAACGGCCAGCGGCAGGTCCGGGTCTGCCGCAGTCTGCGCTGTGCCGCCGGACAGGCTCACCACCACATCGACTCCGAAGCCCCGCAACGTGCCGACCGTTGCCTCGCCGTACGTGGACGACGTGCGATCGACGCCGAGGACGATCCAGCGGTCGACCATCGACGCCAAGTGAGTCGTCGCGCTGACGGCGGCGGTCCGAAGATCGGCCGTCTCGGCCGCCCCCGCGCCCATCAATTCGGGGACCAGCAACGGCGGAGAGGGCACCAGGGCCGCGGCACGAAACACGAGCACCACGCTAGTCGCTGGTGCAACTTGGCCGGACGAGTCCACTTCGAGTCGTCTGAGCTGTTTCAATGGTCCGATCGGTCGTCACCTAGTTCAATGGTGTCCAGATCGCGATTGAGGCAGCCGTGACGCGCGGCAGAGATGAGGAACAATGACCGACCCGAACGCCGGCACCCCCACCACTCCCGAGGCTGCGGCCTCGGATGCACCCGCCCAGACCCCCGGTGCCACCGCGCCCGG
>NZ_BAOX01000230.1:0-7838 GCF_000813105.1 Rhodococcus sp. BS-15
GACCCAGGTGACCGGAGTGGAGCCGGCGGAGACCCAGGTGACCGGAGTGGAGCCTGCGGAACGACCCGGTTAGTGTCAGTGCTCGTGCGTGCGCTGCTGATCGTCAATCCCAATGCGACTTCTACGACGGCTGCGGCTCGTGATCTGTTGGCTCATGCGTTGTCGAGTCGGGTGCGGGTGACGGTTGCGCAGACGACTCATCGGGATCATGCGTCGGAGCTTGCTCGGGGTGCCCGTGAGGACGGGATGGGTCTGGTGATCGTTCACGGTGGTGACGGGACGGTCAACGAGGTGATCAACGGTTTGCTCGGGGTGCCGTTGCCGACGTCGATGCAGGCGGTGACGATCGGTGCGATTCCGCCGCTCGCGGTCGTTCCGGGCGGTAGTGCGAATGTGTTCGCGCGGTCGCTGGGGATCGAGGCGGATCCGGTGGCGGCGACGAATCAGTTGATCGGTCTGCTCGATGCGCGGGCACGGCGGACGATCGGGTTGGGGCATTCCGGCAATCGCTGGTTCACGTTCAATGCGGGTATGGGACTCGATGCGGATGTGTGTCGGGCCATCGATGCCAGTCGCAAGGACGGCAAGCCGGTCTCTGCGACGCGTTACCTGAGGTCGGCGGTGCAGGAGTTCTTCAAGCACAAGCGACGGCCTGCTCGTTTGACGGTCGAGGTCCCCGGGCAGGATCCGTTCGAGGGTGTCCACTATGCATTCGTGTCGAACTCGAGTCCGTGGACGTATCTGAACGAGCGGCCGGTGCACACGAATCCGGGTACCGGCTTCGATTCGGGTCTGGGCGTGTTCGGTATGCGCTCCACTGCTCTGTTCCCAACGTTGCGGGTGTCTCGCCAGTTGCTCGCGAAGGGGGCAGAACCGAAGTCCCGCAAGCTGATTCGGATCGACGATGTACCGAGTGTCCGAATTTCCTCCGCGGAGCCGGTCGGCTTGCAGATGGACGGGGACTACCTGGGTGAACGCACCGAGGCCGAGTTCTTCTCGACTCCCGACGCGCTGGAAGTGGTTGCGCCGAGCCGCTGAGAGGGCTTGTCCCTGGGCATATGGGGCTGCACACAGCGTTGTTCTCGCGAAATCACGAGCGAAATCTGTTCACTCGGGGTACAAAGGAGCGCAGAAGGCTAAAGCGAGCCTAACAGAGTGAGCTTGACCACGGTCACGCGCGTACCCCTTGACTTCACCTGAGTTCGTGAAAGCATTCACAAGCAACAGTGCGGAAACATTGGTTACCCACTCGTGAACAGAAGAGAAACGAAACGGCGCTTCGGCGCCCGGTAAGGAGCAGAGGATGGACTGGCGCCACAAGGCTATTTGTCGCGATGAAGATCCGGAACTATTTTTCCCGGTGGGAAACAGTGGTCCGGCGCTCGCGCAGATCGCCGATGCCAAAGTCGTCTGTACTCGGTGCCCCGTCACCGCTGAATGCCTGTCCTGGGCACTCGAATCCGGCCAGGACGCAGGAGTATGGGGCGCAATGAGTGAAGACGAGCGCCGTGCACTCAAGCGACGCAACGCACGTACGCGCGCACGTAGCTCCGTCTAGGACGCGCAACCAGCAATCGGCAAGGCCCGGTATCCGCCACAGCGGACACCGGGCCTTCTGCGTTCCACGGGCCGTCTGCGTACCGCGAAGAGCGCGTTACGCACTGTTCACCGAACGTGCATCAGGGCCTCGGCACACGCCGTCCCAGAGGAACCCTCAACAGCGCGTCGGTTCCCCCGCCCGCCGCAGGATGCAGACCCAGCGATCCGTTCAGTTCCACCGAGACCAGCGTGCGCACGATCTGTAAGCCGAGACCGTCCGAGCGTTCCAGGGAGAACCCGGTGGGCAACCCGCGCCCGTCGTCGTGGATGACCACGTCCAGCCACTTCGCGGACCGGTCGGCTCCGATTCGGACGACACCGGCCGACCCGGCGTCGAATCCATGTTCCATCGCGTTCTGCACCAGCTCGGTGAGCACCATCACCAGGGGCGTCGCCCGTTCGGCCGAGAAGACTCCGAGTTTGCCCTCGCGCACCACTCGAACTTTCGGATTGACCGTCGCGATGTCCAGCATGATCGGCACCAGACGATCGACGATCTCGTCGAGGTCCACTTCTTCGTCCACCGACATCGACAACATTTCGTGCACGAGTGCAATGGATGTCACCCGACGGACCGACTCGGACAACGCCGTGCGCGCTTCCTCGTTCTCGAGTCGCCGAGACTGCAGCCGGAGCAACGCAGCCACCGTCTGCAGGTTGTTCTTCACCCGATGATGGATCTCCCGGATGGTCGCGTCCTTGCTGAGCAGAGCACGATCGCGTCGCTTCACTTCGGTGACATCGCGGATCAACACGGCCGCACCGGCAGACCTCCCCCGGGGCTGCAGAGCCAGCGTGCGCACGAGAACGGTGGCACCGCGCGCATCGACTTCCATCCGGTGGCCCACGTTGCCACTGAGCGACGATCGGATGTGATCGGCCACCTCCTGCGAGTCGAACGGGTCGGTGACCAGAGACCGCGTGACCGACGCCAGATCTCGACCGGACAACTCCGTCGTCAATCCCATCCGGTGGTATGCCGAGAGTGCGTTGGGACTGGCGTAGTCCACCCGCCCCTCGGTATCGACGCGGATGAATCCGTCGCCTGCGCGGGGGGACGAGTTCACATCGGTGCGCTCCTCCGGGGTGGGAAACGTCCCTTCACTGATCATCAGACACAGGTCGTCGGCACATTCCCGATAAGCGACCTCGAGGGCACTCGGCGGTCGAAGCTGCGCGGGATTGGTGTCGCGGGTCAGCACCGCGATGACGTGCTCTCCGCAGCGCACCGGAATGCTCTCGGTCCGCGTCACGACTCCTCCGTGCACGATCTCCCGCTGCTGCAGCGCGACCATCACGTCGGGGTGCTCGGATTCGGAGATCGTCGTTCCCACGATGTCGTGAGTGAAGACCGTGGGCGCGGTTGTCGGCCGGCACTGGGCCACACAGAGCACGTCGGCAGTCCCACTGGACACGTCGTCGGTGCCGACCCACAGCAGCACGTCGGCGAACGAGAGGTCGGCCAGCAGCTGCCACTCGCCTACGACGCGCTGAAGATGGTCGACCGCGACGCCGCGGAGGTCGGTGTGTTCGGCCAGAAGGTCACTGAGGGTCGACACGGGATCTCACGGGACCGATGCTCAGGACACGACGGCGATGAGGTCGCCCTGCTGGATGACGTCGCCGACCGCGACGTCCACCGACGTGACCGTCCCTGCGGTCTCGGCCAGCACGGGAATTTCCATCTTCATCGATTCCAGGATCACGAGGGTGTCACCGACCTCGACGGCGTCGCCTCGGGCCACGACCACCTGAAATACCGTGGACACCATCTCCGCACGAACGTCCTCGGACACCGGCGAACCCCTCTCTCACGTCACCACGAACTGCGCCGGCCACCCATCGGAGACCAGGCCAGTCACAGTAAGCCAATCACACGTGGGAGACTGTAGTGAACAAACGAGAGGAGCCCATCGTGGGAAAGCGTGGACGTAAGAAGCGTGCTCGTAAGGGCAACAAGGCCAACCACGGCAAACGTCCGAACAGCTGACGGTTTGCCACAAGCCGCGAGGGGCCGAGAAGCGATTGCTTCTCGGCCCCTCGTCGTTGTGCGACCTGCGACTACTCGGAGTCGGTCTGGCGAATCAGCACGGTCCGTCGAATCTCGACGCTGAGCCGTTCGCGCAGCCCGGCCGGCGCTTGGTCTCCCCCGCATTTGCGTGAGATCAGCCGCTTGACCTTCTCTTCGATTCCGTAGGCCTCGAAGCAGGATCCGCATTCGTCGATGTGCTTCTGCAGACGGGATCGGCTCGCTTCGTCGCATTCGTTGTCGAGCATCACCCACACGTCCGCGATCACGGCCGAGCAGTCGAGGCGTTCGAACTGTGCGTCGCCGTCGTCGATCCTTCCGGTGCCCGTCACTGGACTACCTCCTGCTCGTGCCGATCGACTGCGCCGTCCCGGTTGAAACCACGCTCCCGCGCAACCCCTGCCAGCAGGCCCCGCAGTTGCTTGCGTCCGCGGTGCAGACGCGACATCACCGTCCCGATGGGAGTGCCCATGATCTCGGCGATCTCCTTGTACGGGAACCCCTCGACGTCGGCGTAGTACACAGCCATTCGAAACTCTTCGGGAAGAGACTGCAGCGCGGCTTTGATGTCGTCGTCCGGCAGCGCGTCCAGGGCCTCGACCTCGGCCGAACGCAGCCCCGTGGACGTGTGTTCGGCGGTGGCGGCGAGCTGCCAGTCACTGATCTCGTCGGTCGGGTACTGCGCGGGCTGACGCTGCTTCTTGCGGTAGGAGTTGATGTAGGTGTTGGTGAGAATTCGGTACAGCCACGCCTTGAGGTTCGTGCCCTCACGGAACGACCGGAAAGCCGAGTAGGCCTTCACGAACGTCTCCTGAACCAGATCCTCGGCGTCGGCGGGGTTGCGCGTCATTCGCAGAGCTGCGCCGTACAGCTGATCGAGCATCGGCAACGCGTCGCGCTCGAAGCGCTCGGTCAACTGTGCCTCGGTCTCGGCAGCCCTGCGCTCCGCGATCGCCTTCTCGTCGTCCACGTCAGCGACGGGATTGCTGGCTTCTGTCACGCTGATCCCTTCGATAGCTTCCACCGCCCAGGCTACCGCGCCCGAAGTCGACTTCTGCGAAGAGATCACCCCCTTCAACGCGAGGGGACGTCCCGCGGTCAGCACTGCCATTCGTCTTTCCTTCCGCCTGCATCCGTATCTGTTGTTGCACAACACACCGTCGTGCCGCGGTGTTCCCGCGCGGTCGCTAGAGTCCGGTGAATGGCTGCGTCCACACCCGCTCTCGCGCTGCTCATCGCACGGAAGGTGGCGCACACCGTGCATTCGTACGACCACGATGCTCGGGCGCAGTCCTACGGCGAGGAGGCGGCACAGATCCTCGTCGAGCGGCTCGGCGTTCGGCCCGACCAGGTCTTCAAGACGCTCGTCGTCGAACGAGCAGATCGCTCGCTTGCGGTGGCGATCGTCCCGGTGACGGCCATGCTCTCGCTCAAGGCCGCGGCCGCCGCTCTGTCCACCAGAAAGATCACGATGGCCGACAGGGCTGCCGCCGAGCGCTCCTCCGGATACGTCTTCGGCGGTATCTCGCCTCTCGGCCAACGCAAGCCCCTGCCCACCGCGATCGACGTCTCGGCTCTCGATTTCGAGACGATTCTGTGCAGCGGGGGTCGCCGCGGACTGGAAATCGAACTCGCACCAGCCGATCTGGTGCGGCTCACAGGCGCAACATCCGCGCCCATCGCCGCGCACTGACAGCGAATGAGAGAAGATGGACGGGTGAGCAATTGGACAGCCCCCGCCGCCGTCGCACCCGTTGACGCGACAGTCACTCTGCCCGGATCGAAATCGATCACCAATCGCGCACTGATCATCGCCTCGCTCGCCACCGGCTCGTCGACGATCACCGGTGCCCTGCGCAGCCGTGACACCGATCTCATGATCGACGCCCTGGCAACCTTGGGAATCGAGATCATCGCCGCGGACGACGACAGGACGTCGTTGCGCGTGACTCCGGCACCGCTGCACGGAGGAGCCGTGGAGTGCGGTCTGGCGGGTACCGTCATGCGCTTCGTGCCGCCCCTGGCTGCCCTTGCCGCAGGCGAGGTGTCGTTCGACGGCGACGAGCAGGCACGTATCCGTCCACTCGACACCATTCTCGACGCTCTGCGCGCGGTGGGGGCCGAGATCGACGGCAGCGCGCTGCCGTTCACGATGCGCGGCACCGGTTCGCTGCGCGGCGGGTCGGTCGACATCGACGCCTCGGGGTCCTCACAGTTCGTCTCGGGTCTGATGCTCTCCGCGGCGGCATTCGACGAGGGAATCGAAATCCACCACACCGGCAAGCCCGTTCCGTCCATGCCGCACATCGACATGACAGTGGACATGTTGCGGCGTGCGGGCGTCCGAGTCGATACCCCCCGAGTCCGGCGGCGACGCGAACACCTGGCGGGTGCACCCCGGGCCGGTCGCGCCGATCGAGTGGAGCATCGAGCCGGACCTGTCCAACGCCACCCCTTTCCTCGCTGCAGCGGTGGTGACGAAAGGCAGAGTGCGCGTGCCGAATTGGCCCGAATCGACCACCCAGCCCGGCGATGTCTTCCGCGAGATACTCACCCGGATGGGCGCTCGCGTCGACCTGACCGCAGGCATCTTGACCGTCGAGGGCCCCGATACGTTGCGCGGCATCGACTTCGATCTCCACGACGTCGGCGAATTGACCCCGACGGTCGCGGCGCTCGCCGCACTGGCCGAGGGGCCGTCGATTCTGCGTGGCATCGCCCACCTGCGTGGCCACGAGACCGACCGACTCGCCGCACTGACAACCGAGATCGTTCGACTCGGCGGACGCGCAGTCGAGACCGACGACGGCATCCGCATCGATCCGGCACCGCTGCACGCAGGCGTCTGGCATTCCTACGCAGACCACCGGATGGCCACCGCAGGCGCGATCGTCGGACTGCGGGTACCCGGGGTCGAGGTGGACGACATCGGCACCACCGCCAAGACGCTCCCCGGTTTCGAGATGCTGTGGGACGCAATGCTGTCCGCATCGACACCGAGCGGGGTCGGCTCCTGACCGCGCGCCGGTACGACGAGTCCGACGTTCGGATCCGACCGGGCAAGAGTTCGCGTCCACGAACCAAGACTCGACCCGAACACAACGACGCCGAAGCAGGCATGGTGGTGTCCGTCGACCGCGGCCGATGGGGTTGTGTGCTCGACGGTGACCCGGCACGGCCGGTCGTGACGATGCGTGCCCGCGAGCTGGGCCGAACTCCGATCGTGGTGGGAGACGAGGTCGGAATCGTCGGAGATCTGTCCGGCAAGGTCGACACCCTGGCCCGAATAGTGCGCGTGGCCGAGCGGCGGACGGTGTTGCGTCGCACCGCAGACGACACCGACCCGTTCGAACGTGTGGTGGTGGCCAACGCCGACCGGCTACTCATCGTCGCGGCGCTCGCAGACCCTCCTCCTCGCACCGGCTTCGTCGAGCGAGCACTCGTGGCCGCGTACGTCGGCGGACTCGAACCCGTTCTGTGCCTGACCAAGAGCGATCTCGCCGCCCCCGAGGAATTCACTGCGGCCTTCGCCGATCTGGACGTCCCGGTGGTGCTGGCCGGCCAATCCGAGGACCTCACGGAGCTGACCGCGATGCTGACGAACTCGGTGACCGCGCTGATCGGTCACTCGGGCGTCGGAAAGTCCACGCTCGTCAACCGGCTGGTGCCCGACGCCTATCGCGCCACCGGGGTGGTCTCGGGCGTCGGCAAGGGCCGTCACACCTCGACGCAGTCGGTGGCGCTACCGCTGCCCGGCGGCGGCTGGGTGGTCGACACTCCCGGTATCCGGTCGTTCGGACTGGCACACATCTCCCCCCGAGAACGTCGTCGCAGCGTTCTCCGATCTGGCCGACACGATCGAGAACTGTCCCCGAGGATGCACCCACCTCGGCCCACCGGCAGATCCCGAGTGCGCTCTCGACGCACTCACTTCGGACGCCGGTCGACGTGTCGCGGCCGTGCGCCTGCTCCTCGAAGCCGTTCGAACGAACGAAGCCTGGTAGCAACGGACTCCGGTCGGAATCGGTTGCCACCAGGCTCGAACTCGGTGGAGAGCTTACGCGGCCCTACCGACCAGCCTACGAATTCCCTTGCGCTTCTTCGTCTCTGCGATGGCGGTGCGCAGACCACGACGCTTGCCGGTCTCTGGATCGACGGTGAACAGGCCTGCCGGCGCGTCGGCCCACTTGCGCTCGGACGCGGTCTCGGG
>NZ_BAOX01000229.1:0-7840 GCF_000813105.1 Rhodococcus sp. BS-15
GCCGGCGGTGTCGACTGCCGAGAACTGCTCGACGAGCGAGCGCACCTCCGGGTCCGACGCCACCGTCCGGGCGACCGCGAGCGCACGTTCGCCGTACTCCTCACTCGCCTGCCTGCCACTGCTGATCGCGAACACCCCGAACGCCACTGCCAGGGCCACCGCCACCAGCGCTGCCTGCAACAACAGCACCTGGGTCCTCAATCGCACCCACTCAGGCTATGCGCCGGGCGGGCTCGAGCACAATGCGCAAAAGGCTCTTTACGTTGCTAGCGCGGGTAGTGCGCACAACGGCGACCATGTGATGCCGGTTACGTAACTTCAGTCACACACGCAGTCCAACCGGACCCACCTCACACATTCGAGAAGGAGTGCACGATGTTGGTGATACTCGGCTTCCTCATGGTAGCCGCCTTCATGTTCTTGATCCTGACCAAGAGAGCCACGCCCGTCGTCGCACTCACCCTCGTACCCGTCATCTTCGGTCTGCTGGCCGGCGCGGGGCTCGGCATCGGCGACATGATCACCGACGGCATCAAGTCCCTGGCCCCCACCGCGGCCCTGCTGTTCTTCGCCATCATCTTCTTCGGAATCATGATCGACGTCGGACTGTTCGACCCACTGGTGCGCGGAATTCTCCGCCTGGTGCGCAACGACCCGATGAAACTCGTTGTCGGAACTGCCATTCTGGCCATGGTCGTCTCGCTCGACGGTGACGGCTCCACCACATTCATCATCGTGACGTCCGCACTGCTGCCGCTCTATCTCAAACTCGGTGTCAGCCCGGTGATTCTGACGGTCGTCGCCGGTCTCGCCAACGGCACGATGAACATCATCCCGTGGGGCGGCCCGACGGTTCGCGCTGCTTCCGCCCTCGGCATCTCCCCGTCCGACGTCTTCGTTCCGATGGTTCCCTCGATGATCGTCGGCCTGATCATCGTGCTGCTCTTCGCCGTTCACCTGGGCATCATGGAACGCCGACGCATCGGCAAGCTGATCTACGAACCGAACTGGTGGCCTCCGGTGGCGGCGGCAGTATCCGCAAGGGCGGCAAGGCAACCGGCGGAGCAGGCACTGGCGGATCGGACGACAGCGAATCCGGCCAGTTCTTCGACGGCCTCGACCCCAACCGCGACACCCTGCGCCCGAAGCTACTGTGGTTCAACGCTGCTCTGACGGTCATCCTGCTCGTCGTTCTCGTCATGGACATCCTGCCCATCCCGGTGCTGTTCATGATCGCTGCCTCGATTGCCCTGACGGTCAACTTCCCCAAGGTCAAGGAGCAGGGCGACGCGATCGCACGGCACTCGTCCTCCATCGTCTCCGTGGTCGCCATGGTGCTCGCCGCGGCAATCCTCACCGGCGTCTTCCAGGGCACCGGCATGGTCGAGGCCATGGCCGAGTGGCTGCTCAACGTCATCCCGCCCGGCATGGGCCCGTACCTGGCCGTCATCACCGGCATCCTGAGCATCCCGCTGACGTTCTTCATGACCAACGACGCGTTCTACTTCGGCATCCTCCAGTGCTCACCGAGACCGCCGAGAAATACGGCATCGACCCGGTCGAGATGGCCCGTGCATCGATCACCGGTCAGCCCGTCCACCTGCAGAGCCCGCTGGTTCCGGCCATCCTGCTGCTGGTCACTCTCGCCGGAGTGTCGCTGGCCGATCACCACAAGAAGGTGCTCTGGCGAGCGGTGGTCGTCTCCCTCGCGATGCTGGCCGTCGGCATCGTCCTCGGCCAGATCCCGTTCGGCTGATCCCCCACCTCATCTCGCGTAGGAGAAACCGTCATGACTGTTGGCGTACTGCACAACAATTCACCCGAGGGCCGCGCAGCACTGGCGGCCGCCGTTCGAGAAGCACGCATCCGAGAGACGGACCTCGTCGTCCTGCACGCGCTGTCGGGATCGGCCGAACCGTCCGCCGAGGCGGCCGAGACGCAGGCAGTGTCCACTTCGGTGGAGACCGCTCTGGCCGACATCGACCACGCCGACGCCGTCACCTGGACCGTGGCAGTGGGTAGGCCCGATCCCGATGCCGTCAACACCCTGCTGACTTTGGTCGAGGAACAGAAGTCCGAGATCCTCGTCGTCGGTTCGCGCCACCGTTCGGCCGTCGGCAAGTTCCTGATGGGACAGACGATTCAGCGGCTGCTGCTCGAGATCCCGGTTCCGGTTCTGCTGGTCAAGTCCGGAGTGTGAGTGTCTCCGACCGCGCCGGAAAAGTAGTGGGGCACAGCCTCCGATGGATCGGCCTCGCAGCCGTATCCGTCGGGGGCTGGGCCCTTTTCGCGGCGCTGGGGCTCACGGCACCGTCGTTGTTCGCGGCGCTCGTCGTCGCCGTGGTCTTCGCACTGACCGGTCTCGGACCCGCGGCCGTCCCCCGTCCATTGTCGATGGCGGCGCAGGGGACCCTGGCGGTGACGATCGGGCTGATGCTCGACACCGAGACACTCGGTGCGTTGGGCGAGAACTGGATTCCCGCCGTTCTCGTCGGCGCGGGAACGCTGGTTGTCAGCGCAGGCTGCGGCGCGCTGCTCGCCCTGCATCGCGATGTCGACCCGGTTACTGGCGCACTGTCCCTGATCGCGGGTGGCGCAACGGGTCTGGTGTCCATCGCCCGGGAGCTCGGCGGCGACGAGCGCATCGTCGCCGTGGTGCAGTACCTGCGCGTTGCACTCGTGGTGGTCACGATGCCCTTGATCGTCACGTTCGCCTTCCACGCCGACTCCGGCAGTGGTGCGGCGAGAGAGGAGATCTCGACGCCCTGGTATCTCGGCACGGCGTTTCTGCTCGGAGCCGTCGTCACGGGGATCGTGCTCGCGCGTCTGATCAGACTGCCTGCACCGGCAACGCTCGGACCGCTGATCGTGGCGGGCGCATGCGAGCTGCTCGGGTGGCCCGTGGACATCTCGGTGCCCACGGTCCTGCTGCCGGTGGCGTTCATCGTCATCGGATGGCAAGCGGGACTTGCCTTCACGACCGCGAGCCTGCGGGCCATCGGACGGATCTTTCCGTGGGCGGCGCTGTTGGTCCTCTCGATCGGCCTGGTGTGCGCACTGTTCGGTTGGGCGCTCTCCGCCGTCACCGGGGTCAGCATGCTGACCGGCTACCTCGCCACCACACCCGGCGGGTTGGCCGCTGTGCTCGCGGTGTCTGCGACGACCGGATCGGACGTCACCTTCGTGGCCTGCGTTCAGGTGATTCGGCTGGTGTCGATGCTCGTCGCCGCGCCACTCGCCGCAGCCGCGTACACCAGGCTGGCCGAACGCAAGAAGGCCAGGGCGGCGACCGAATCAACCGTCGGCGCGGGGTAATTCGACCCGGAAGGTCGCGCCCTGCCCCGGGGTGCTGTGCACTCGCACCGTGCCTCGGTGAGCGGCGACCAACGCCGCGACGATCGACAGCCCCAGCCCGCTGCCGCCGCTCTCCCTGGTTCGCGAGGAATCGGCTCGATAGAAGCGCTCGAAGACGTGTGCGGCCTCCTCCTCTCGCAGACCCGGCCCGGTGTCCTGCACTTCGAGCAGCACCGAAGACCGGGTGGTCCCGACACACACGGTGATCGACGCGGATTCGGGCGTGTGCCGAACCGCGTTTCCGACGAGGTTCGCGAGTACCTGCCTCAGCCGGGCATCGTCACCGTCGACCTCGGGAATTCCCGGTCCTGCCAACACCTTCAGCGAGATGTCGCGCTGGGGCGAGACCGCCTTCGCGTCGTGCACGGCGTCGGCGGCGATGGTGAGCAGATCGACTCGGCGTACTTCGAGGGGTCGTTGGGCGTCGAGGCGCGCGAGCATCAGCAGGTCTTCGACGAGCAGTCCCATGCGCGCCGACTCGCCCTCGATTCGGTTCATCAGCACGGCGATGTCGCTCATCGCACCCTGCCGGTACAGCTCGGCGAACCCGCGGATCGTCGTCAGCGGCGTCCGTAGTTCGTGACTGGCGTCGGCGACGAAGCGGCGCATCCGATCCTCGGATGCACGCGCCGCCTCCTCCGAGGCCGCGGTGGCCGCGAAGGCGCGTTGGATCTGCGAGAGCATCCCGTTCAGGGCCGCCGACAACCGGCCCACCTCGGTCTTCTCGCTCCACTCGGGGACTCGGCGATGCAGATCCCCGGCGGCGATGGCCGCAGCAGTGGTCTCCACCTCACGCAGCGGTCGCAGACTGCGCCGCACCACGAAATACGCAATCACGGCCAGGGCCAGCAACACCGCTGCTCCGATGTAGAACTGAAGTACCGCGAGCCTGCTGACGGTCTGCTGGTTGGCGCTGAGCGACATTCCCACGGTGGTGGAGCCTTCGTTGTTGGTCACCGTGATCACCCGCCATTGTTTCGACGGGTCCCCCTCGGAACCGACGGTCGTCGGGATGGCCGACGGCGTGCCCGACAGATCCGGAACATCCTCCGCCACATCGTTGATGGGGCCGCGGACGGTACCGTCGTTGGCCACCGAGCGAACGAAGAAGTTGGACGGCGGACGGCTCGGATTCGGCTCGTCCACGGGTGGGAGCGGTCGGGCGTCGGGTTGTGCCCACCCGCGGGACGCCTCGATCAGTTGACTGTCCAGACGACGCATCAGCGAGGTCTCGAGCGAGGAGGTCACTGCAACCCCCGACGCCAGCAGACCGAGCCCGACCAGGAGTAGCAGCGCTGCGACCAAGGTGAAACGCAGCGGCAGATTCCGAATCCGAGCTCGAATGCCCGTCACCGTGGCTGACGCATGACGTAGCCGACTCCCCGCAGTGTGTGGATCAATCGGGTATCACCCGTATCGACCTTGCGGCGCAGGTACGAGACGTAGGACTCCACCACTCCCACTTCGCCGCCGAAATCGTAGTGCCACACGTGGTCGAGAATCCGCGGCTTGCTCAGCACGGTTCCCGCGTTGACCATGAAGTACCGCAGCAACGTGAATTCGGTGGGTGAGAGCGCGACGGGCTCGCCTGCCTTCCACACCTCGTGGGTGTCGTCGTCGAGTTCGATGTCTGCGAACGCAACTCGGGACGGCTGAGTGTCCTCGCTCTTGCCCGATCGACGCAGGATGACCCTGAGCCGGGCCACCACCTCTTCGAGCGAGAACGGTTTGGTGACGTAGTCGTCCGCACCGAGCGTCAGGCCGGTCACTTTGTCCTCCACCGAATCTCGCGCGGTGAGGAACAGGGCGGGCGCATCGATTCCGTCCGCTCGGAGCCGGCGCAACAGACCGAAGCCGTCCATTCCGGGCATCATCACGTCGAGAATGAGCGCCTCGGGCCTGAAGTTGCGGGCCTTGTCCAGAGCCTCGGGACCGGACGACGCCGTCGCGACCTCGAACCCCTGGAATCGGAGGCTGACCGACAGCAGCTCGACGATGGTCGGTTCGTCGTCGACGATCAGGACTCGTGCCTCGGGTGTCTCGCTCACGGTGTCCATCATCGCGCGGGAAGCTGCTCGTCCGCTGCACTCTCGCTGTGAGGTTGCTGTGAGCCACCGACAGCTGTGAGTCACCGAGAGCACGGTGGAACCCCGGAGGAGGCATGATGGCAGCGATGCTCGACGCGAAGACGGACGGCCGATTCAGGACTCGGCCTCCCGTGTCATCCATGCACGTATTCGCAACTCTGCTCGTGTTGGGCATCGTCTTCGGTGCCGACGTCACCCGGTGGGTCGACTCGTCCCCCGCGCTGCAGACCGGAGCGACGGTGTTCACCGGGATCTTCGTGCAGGCAACGCCGTTCCTGGTGCTGGGTGTGCTCGTGAGCGGAGGCATCGCCGCGTTCGTCTCACCCGCTGTTCTGCAGAAGGTGGTGCCGAAGAACGCCACCGCTGCTGTCGGAGTGAGCGGTCTCGCGGGAATGGCCATGCCTGGTTGTGAGTGCGGAGCCGTTCCCGTCTCGCGTCGGCTGATGGATCAGGGTGTGCCGACGTCTGCAGCTCTGGCGTTTCTGCTCTCTGCACCGGCGATCAACCCCGTCGTCCTGGTCTCCACCGCAGTGGCCTTTCCCGGCGAGCCGGCGATGGTTCTCGCGCGGTTCTTCGGCTCGCTCGCCACCGCACTGGTGATGGGCTGGTTGTGGACCAGGTTCGGCAAGGCCGAGTGGATCACCGCTCGACTCGCGGATCGCGAACACCGCCACGGAACCTCGAAGTGGGAGACCTTCCGTGAGTCGGCGCGTACGGACCTGCTCCAGGCCGGAGCTTTCCTCGTGTTCGGAGCAGCGGCCGCCGCGTTGCTGCACCTGGTGGTGCCCGACTGGGTGTTCGCCCATCTCGCCGGGCAGCTGCTGCTGTCGATCCTGGTGATGGCCGTGCTCGCGGTGATTCTCGCGCTGTGCTCGGAGGCCGACGCATTCGTCGCGGCGAGCATGTCGATGCTGCCGCTGCTACCACGGCTGGTCTTTCTGGTGGTGGGACCTGCTGTCGATGTGAAGCTGATGGCGATGCAGGCGGGCAGCTTCGGGCGCGGCTTCGTGGCTCGCTTCGCTCCCCTGACCTTCGTCGTCGCGATCGCGTGCGCCTCGGTGAGCGGCTACCTGTTTCTGGGTGCGCGATGAAACGCGAGGTGCAGAATCTGCTGCTACTGCTCCTCGGCGGAGCGATGGTCAAGATCTCGTGGGACGGCAGCTTTGTGCGATACGTCAAACCGTCGCTGCATCCGTATCTGCTGACCGCCGGGGTGTTGATCGTCGCCCTGGCAATCGCGTCGATCGTCGCCGACATCCGCCGCGGTGGGCCCGGTGACGACGGTCATGATCACGATTCGCGTCCGTACTGGCTGCTCCTGGTTCCGCTCGCGGTCATCCTGTTCATCGCACCACCCGCGCTGGGAGTCTCGGCGGTCGGCGATCGATCCGTCACCTCGGCGGCCGATCGTCAGAGGACAGCGTTTCCACCCCTGCCGGACGAGCTCGCGCCCGAGGTTCCGCTGCTCGATGTTGTGCAACGCGCGGTCAGGGACACCGAAGGCAGCCTCGACGGACGGGAGATTCGCGTCACCGGATTCGCCGTCGCGACCGCGAACGGAGGCTCGCCGCGCGCCGACGGAACGAGAGAAGGCATCGACCTCGCTCGCATTCTCATCATCTGTTGCGCGGCCGACGCCAGGTCCGTTCGCATCCACCTCGACGCAGGTAGCGCAGCTCTCGACGACATTCCGGACGGCACCTGGCTGCAGATATCGGGAACCGTCGACGCTGCCACGGCGACGGAGGACACCGCGTTCACACCCACGATGACGGTGTCGACGGTCGAGCGAATCGAAGCACCGGCGAACACGTACGCGTACTGACACCGTGGCCACTGTCAGCCAAAATTGGTACGATCGTACAAGTCACTTCCGACAATCGGACGAGCGCACCGTACCCGAACAGCGACAAGACGGTGCAAGGAGTGATTTCTCATGGCTTGGCTCATTCTCGTCGTCTCCGGCGTCCTCGAAGCGATCTGGGCGACCGCACTCGGTAAGTCCGAGGGCTTCACCAAACTCGGACCGTCCGTCGTGTTCGGCGTCGCGGTGGTGCTCAGCATGATCGGTCTCGCGATCGCGATGCGGTCGTTGCCCACCGGAACCGCCTACGCCGTCTGGGTGGGAATCGGTGCCACCCTCACCGTCTCGTACGCCATGATCACCGGCGAAGAAGCCGCGTCGATTCTCAAAATTGCGCTTCTGGTCGGAATCGTCGGATGCGTCGTGGGGCTGAAGGTTCTTCACTGATTTTCCGAGCTACGAGCAGTTACAGTAAAACGATGAACTGGGTGTCAGCGATCACACTGCCCGCGCGCGCCGGAATCGCCATCGCCGAACAGGCGATCGGCGTCGCGGAGGTCGCACTGGCGACGACTCGAATGGCCCTGGCCACCGG
>NZ_BAOX01000228.1:0-7921 GCF_000813105.1 Rhodococcus sp. BS-15
TGTCGACCGTGCTTAGAGCGGACGACAGCGCCGAATCGGCTCGCACGACAGCGATGGAACCGTTGCCCTCCCGCCGCGCCGGATCGGCCCGCCAGTACCGCGCCTGCACCGCGTGCATCGAGCGCGCCCGCGAACCGCGCGACGATGGCACCGCGATTGCCGTCCTCCACGTCCGAGGTACCGGAACCGGTGACGACCACGGCCAGTTGAGCGGGCGCGACGGCACCGTTGTCGTAGGCGATGAACCCGCCGCTACGCAGCGTCTCCAGCGCCAGCGAGAGCTCCTCGGGAGTCGACTGCGGCTGGGCAGTCTCTGCGTTGAGCAGCAGCACCGAACCCAGCAGGTCTCCAGCGAGGCTGCCCTGATCCACCGCGCCGGTGCGCAACTGCACGCCGGCCGGAATGACGTTGGTCAGGCGCGTACGAAGATCGTCACCGTTCGCCGCGGAGACGAACGAATCGGTCAGTGACACTCGGCCGGTGACGGTGGCACCCGACGCTCCGATCGACCGCGTGACTCCGTCGACATCCCCGGGGTCGGCGTCGGGGGTGGTGATGACCACAACGCTGCGATCGACCAACGTGTCTCGTAGCACCCGGCCCGATACCGCGGCGCCGAAGCCGTCGGCCGAGTTGAGCTGCTCACCGAGCTGATTGTTGGTCGCCTGCAGATCGTCCACCTGAGTTTCGAGACCGGTCTTGTCGTCCCGAAGGCCCGATACCAGTCCGCTCGAGAGCAGACCAGAACCGAGCACGATGCCGATGGCCAGTGCCACGAAGACCGCAGCCAGCGAAATGGCATGTTGGCGAAGCGAAATCACGAAAGCAACCCTTGGAACCACAGAGCGAATCGGTTCCACAGATCGATTGCCCAATCCAACGCTTCACCGCCGATGTTGGACACGGCCAACGCTACGATCACGGCAACGAGCGCCGCCAGAATCAATAGAGCGATCGCACCGCCGGACACGCGGCTGCGATACAGCGTCGCAACAGCTTTGGCGTCGACCAGCTTGGCACCAACCTTCAGACGCGTCATGAATGCGGCCGGGTTGGTGTTGCGCCGACCGCGATCGAAGAACTCGTCCAGGCTGGCCGGGCTACCGACCGACACGATCAGTGAGGCCCCGTGATGATCGGCCAACAACAGCGCAAGATCGGCAGCGGCACCGGTGGCCGGGAACGTCATGGCACCGATACCGAGATCCTGAATGCGTTCGAGACCCTGCGCATGTCCGTCGGAATCCGCTGGAAGGACCACCTCTGCACCGCATTTGAGCGTCTGCGCAGTGACGTCCTCGGGATCGCCGACGATGAGGTCGGGACGATGACCCGCCTTCATCGCGGTGTCGGCACCCGCGCCGACGCCGATGATGACGGGCGAGTACTCCTTGATGAACGGCTTGAGGTTCTTCAGATCCTCGGCGTGACCGGGACCGTCGGCCACGATCACCACATGACGACCCTCGAGGTCGATGTCGATGTCCGGCACACCGACGCCGTCGATGAGCAGCGGGCTCTCGGTTCGGATGAACTCGATCGTGTTGCCCGAGAACGCTTCGAGATGATCGACCAGACCCGTCTTGGCCTCGATCATCTTGTCCGAGATCTCTGCTTCGCTCTGCTCGTCGCCCTTGGCGAGGCGCCGATCGCCGGTGTAGACACCGCCGTCGTTGAGACGAATCTTGGTGCCGTCCTTGATCTTCTTGAAGATCTCGGTGCCGGCCGAGTCGATCAAGGTGATCCCGTTGGCCACGATCGCCTCGGGACCAAGGTTCGGGTAGCGCCCGGAGATCGAGGGCGACGCGTTGACGACCGCGAGCACACCGGCCTCGACGAGTGCATCGGCGGTCAGGCGGTCCAGGTCGAGCTCGTCGAGCACGACGATGTCACCGGGGCCGACCCGTTTGAGGAGCTTGGCCGTGTTGCGATCGACTCGCGCAATACCCGTGATTCCGGGCAGCGAATCCTGACTACGTGACAGCAGAGCCGGCATCTTCATGAGAACCATGATGACCCGATCGACACGCCCGGCGATGGAGGCGCGCCGAAACAACTACCACACTGATCACATCAGCACCAAAAGTTACAGCGCGGCTCGATCGGCGTTTGCGGTGGCCAGCAGCTCCTCGGCATGCGCGCGACCGGTCTCCGTGTCGTCCAGACCCGCGAGCATTCTCGCCAGCTCGACGACGCGTTCCGACGACGACAGTGTCCGAACCCCACTGTTCGCCGCACCCTTCTTCGCATCGGTCTTGTCGACCACCAGGTGCGTATCGGCAAACGCTGCGACCTGCGGCAAGTGCGTGACCACGATGACCTGGTGCGTGCGAGCCAACCGGCCGAGCCGACGCCCGACCTCCACGGCCGCACGGCCACCCACTCCGGCGTCGACCTCGTCGAAAACCATCGTCGCGCCCTTGTCCGAGCCCGCCAGCACCACTTCGAGCGCCAACATCACCCGCGAGAGCTCACCGCCCGACGCACTCTTGCTGATCGGAAGAGCCTGGGCACCGTCGTGCGCGGACAGACGAAACTCGACCTCGTCGACGCCATTGCTGCCCGCATGCAGTTCGGCCCCGTCGACGGCGATCGGTGCCGTGTCGGACGGACCGGCGGGAAGTGCGCGAACATCGATCTGCAGCTTCGCTTTTCCCATCGCCAGGCCCGCCAGCTCGACGCTCACCGCCTTCGAGAGCTTCACGGCGGCCTTCGCGCGAGCCGCACTGAGCTTCGACGCGGCCGCCGCGACGTCGACCGCAGCCGCGTCGACCTTGGCACTCAACTCGGCGAGCGCATCGGCCGAGGTGTCGATGTGCGAGAGCCGCTCGCGGGCGTCTTCCGCCCAGGCGATGACGCCGTCGACATCGGCGGCGTACTTACGCGTCAACGACTTCAGCTCGGCCTGCCGGTTCAGGATCGAGTCGAGCGCGCCCGGATCGGACGGCAGATCCGTCAGGTACGAGGTGAGGTCTGCCCCGATGTCGCCCACGATCGCCATCGCGTCGTTCAGTCGCGGCAGCAGCTCGGTCAGAGCCGCGTCCTCGGCATGTTCGAGGCGAGAGCGAGCCTCGCCCAGCAGATACAGCGCGGACGTCGTGTCCGACGCCTCCTCGGTACTCCCGACGAGTGCTGCCGAGGCACCTTCCGCGGTTTCGCGCAGCGAATCGAGATCGCCCAGCCGACGCACATCCTCGGCCACCGAGCGATCCTCGCCCGGCTCCGGTGCCAGGGAGTCGATCTCCTGTAGGCCGAACTGCAGCCGGTCGGCCTCCTGCGCCAGTTCGCGGCTGCGTTCGGTGCGGTCGATCAACTCGTTTCGAGCATCGAGCCACGTCTTGCGCGCGGTGCGGTACTTCGAGACCAGGGACGCCACCGCATCCCCGGCGAATCTGTCCAGGGCGGCGAGTTGCTGATCGGGACGCAGCAGACGCAACTGGTCGTTCTGACCGTGCACCGTCAGCAACGAGTCGGTGAAGTTCGACAGCACCGACGCGGGCACGCTGCGCCCACCGAGGTGCGCACGAGAGCGGCCGTCCGAGTTGACGGTACGCACGGCGATGATCGAATTGTCCTCGTCGCGTTGGCCTCCCGAGGACTCGAGTACCTTGTCGACGTCGTCGATCACCTGCTCCGACGCGGTGTCGGTACTGAATCGCCCTTCGACCACAGCACGCTGCGCGCCGAGTCGAACCCGGCCTGCGTCCGCGCGGGCACCCGACAACAGGTGCAGACTGGTGACAACCATGGTCTTACCGGCACCGGTCTCGCCGGTGAGTACGGTCAGCCCCTCGTGAAACTGTGCGCTGGCACCGGAAATGACTCCGAGGCTGTCGATCCGAATCTCTTCGAGCATCCCTACCTCGCTCTCCCCCGCCACCCGGTCACGGGCAGTTCGAATTTCTTGACCATGCGATCGGCGAACGGTGCCGAATCGAGTCGTACCCATTTGATCGGTGACGCTCCCCGAACCACCTCGACGCGAGCGCCGGCCGGCAGGCTCAAGGTGCGCCTGCCATCGCAGAATACGAATCCCGCGTGTCCGCCGGCATCGATCTCGACCGCGACGATCGACTCGGGACTGGTGACGAGCGGCCGCGCGAACAGAGCATGTGCGTTGCTCGGAATCACCAGTATCGCTTCGAGTTCCGGCCACACCACCGGCCCGCCGGCCGAGAACGCGTATGCCGTCGAACCCGTCGGTGTGGAGACCAGCACGCCGTCGCACCCGAATGCCGACACCGGTCGACCGTCGACTTCGAGGACCACCTCGAGCACTCCGAGCCGGGACCCGTTCTCGATGCTGGCTTCGTTCAGTGCCCATCCACGATCGACCACCTGGTCGCCGACGCGAATCGCGATGTCCAACGTCATGCGTTGCTCGATGCGGTAATCCCCGGCGATGACGCGGGCCAGGGCATCTTCGAGATGGTCGGCTTCGGCCTCCGCCAGGAACCCGACGTGGCCGAGGTTGATGCCGAGCACCGGTATGGACGCCGCTTGCGCGAGTTCGGCTGCGCGCAGGAAGGTCCCGTCACCGCCGAGAACGAGAACCATCTCGCAGCCTGCGGCCGCGTCCGGTCCGAACTCGACGACGTTGAGCTTCATGTCGGCGACGAACACGTGGTCGTGTTCCTCTGTTTCGGACGCCTCGATCTTCGATGGCTCGACCTCGTCCACGAGCACGCGAAGGCAGATGCCCGCTTCGTCGAACACCTTGCCCACACGACGCGCAGTTTCGGCGATGTCCGGTCGACCAGGATGGGCGACGAGAAGAATCTCTCGAGTCGACTCCCGTTCCGGTGCTGCGTGGGACGGAGTCACTGTGGTCCTTCCTCGATCGCGAGCCGGACGAGTTCCGTGATGTCGGCGCTCGGCGAGTCCTCGCCTGCACCTGCCCTCAGCCACAAAAAGTACTCGACATTGCCCGACGGCCCCGGCAGTGGGCTTGCTGCAACAGCCTGGACAGTGAGATTCGAGCTGACGGCCGCGTTGGCCACATCCTCGACGGCCTCGGCTCGCAGCGCAGGATCCCGCACCACACCACCGGAACCCACGCGATCCTTGCCGACCTCGAACTGTGGCTTGACCATCAACACCATGTTGGTGCCCGGCTTCGAGCAAGCAACGAATGCGGGAAGAACGAGCTTCAACGAGATGAACGACAGATCTGCGACGATCACGTCCACCGGTCCACCGATCGTCTCGGCGTCGATCGACCGAACGTTGGTGCGGTCGACGACGTGAACACGGTCGTCGGATTGCAGGCGCCACACCAGCTGCCCGTACCCCACGTCCACGGCAACCACCTCACGCACGCCTCGACTGAGAAGAACGTCGGTGAACCCACCGGTAGATGCACCGGCGTCCAGGCAACGAGCGTGCTCGACGGTCAAGCCGAGCGGCTCGAAAGCGCCGAGAGCGCCGAGCAACTTGTGCGCACCGCGGGATGCCCACGAGACCTCGTTGTCTTCTTCTGCCACCAGCAGCGGTGTGCCCGGCTCCACCGCGGTCGCGGGCTTCGTAGCAACGGTCCCGGCAATCTTCACCCGGCCTGCTTCGATCAACTCCGAAGCGTGCTCCCGTGATCGAGCGAGTCCACGACGAACCAGCTCGGCGTCGACACGTGCGCGACGGGCCACGTCAGGTCTTGTCGACTGTGGTCAGGGCGCGCACGAGGACCTCGTGCGCGCGGTCGAGCAGACTCGCGTCGCGCGCGAGGGCGTCGGAGTCCACAGCATCGGAACCGTCGTCGTCCGTCGACTCGATGGTGAGCTGATTCAGCAGCGAGGAAACTTCGGCGCGAACAGTGTCCGGATCTGCCGACGACTCATCGCCGACACCGCTCGGCCGGTGCTGTCCTGGTAGTGGAATAGAGCGCTCATCGCCTCTCACGCTATCGGATGGGTACGACGAACGCCCGATCGCCGCCGCTCTCCGAACGCTGCTGTCGAACGCTGTGTCAGCACCCGAGCAACGAACGCAGATCGCCGAGTCGATCCCCCTCGAAGCGGACGTCCGAGAAGGCCGAACCGGACCAGGCGACGTGCAGTGTGGCGAGCGCACCCTCGAACGCATCCGGCGTACCGTCCCCGCTGTACCGCACCGACAGCACCTCGTTCTCGATACCGACCGTCCAACCGGTCTTGCTACCGACGCTCGACGCGATCTGGTCCCTGTTCAGGACTCCGAGATCGGGGCCGATGTGCGTGGGCCGCAGATGCCGAGGAGCACGGAGCAGCTCGGCAGCGGTACTGACTCCGGTCAACACCAGCAACGACGGCAGCTCGATTTCGTTCGCCCCAGCGATGTCGGTGTCGAGCCGGTCTCCGACGACCAGTGCCGAACGTGCTCCGCTGCGCTCGATGGCGTCGTGCATGATCGGGGCGGCCGGCTTGCCGGCCACGATCGGCTCGATATCGGTGGCGTTGCGAACCGCGGCGACCATCGAGCCGTTACCCAGAACGAGTCCTCGCTCGTTCGGCAAGGTGGCATCGATGTTCGTTGCCACCCACAGCGCACCCGCACGGATGGCGAGGACGGCCTCGGCAAGCATCTTCCAGCCTGTATCGACCGAGTGACCCTGCACTACCGCGACGGGATCGTCGTCGGCAGACCTGACCGGCACCAGACCGACCTTGGTGATCTCGTTCGCCAGTGCGTCGGTGCCGACGACGAGCACGCGGGCACCCGGGTCCAGCCTGCCCGCGAGCACACGGGCACCGGCCTCGGAACTGGTGACGACGAACTCTGCAGAGGTATCGAAGCCGAGACTGCGCAGATGCTCGGCAACGTCCTCGGGGGCGCGACTGGCATTGTTCGTGACGAAGTACTGCTTCTCCGAACCACCCGACAGTGCTTCGACTGCACCGGGAATGGGGTCCTTGCCTGCATAGACGGTGCCGTCGAGGTCGAGCAGCAGCACGTCGTGGGCGTCGCGCAGCAGCGTCACTGACTGCCTCCGGACAACTCCTCGACCCGCTCTTCTGCGTCGGTCTCACCATCGACATCGGCCGCCGCAGCGTTCAGGAACCACTTCACACCTTCGTCGACGCGACCTGCTGCAACCAGCGCATCGGCGTAGACGTAGAACAGGCGAGCGGCAGCGGTTCCGGATCGCGATGCGTCGAGATCCGGGGTCTGCAGCGTGACGACGGCCTGGTCGTACTGGTTCAGATCCATCCGAGCACCTGCCACGACGATCCGAAGCTCCGACGCTTCCTCGCCGGTCAACTCACGAGCCTCGTCGCTACGACCGAGTTCGATAGCGCGCTCGGGACGTCCGAGTCCGCGCTCGCAGTCGGCCATCACCGCGATCAGACCCGGCCCGCCTGCCATGCGTCGGGCGGCGCGAAGCTCGGACAATGCTTCGGCCCACTCACCGGCGTGGTACGCCGCGATGCCTGCGGTCTCACGCACTACGGCGATGCGGCCGGCTCGCTGACGAGCAGCGCGCGCATGCAGCAGCGCCAACTGCGGATCGTCGTCGAGCAGCTTGCTGGTCATCACGAGGTGACGGGCAACGGCGGTTGCGTTGTTCTTGTCCAAGCTCAACAGGTCTCGACGCACCGCTGGTTCGAGCTGTCCGGCTTCGACCTCGTCGGGCAGATCCGGCTCATCGGGACGCGGCGGTCGACGGTCGGACGATGCGCTGTTTCCGCGCCGGTCTCCGGAGAACCCACCTTCACCGCCACGTCTGCGGGGAGGACCGTCGGAACGACGCGGGTCTCCGCGGCGGTCCTGAGCGCGGGGGTTGCGGTCTCGGGACTCGCTCGGGCGGTTGCCGCCGTCCCCTCGGGAGGGTCGACGATCGTTGTTGTCTTCCGACACGGGCGTCCTTTCGGAATTTCGATACAAACGCAAAAAGGGGACCCACCAAGTGGGTCCCCTTCTTACAACGGGTGTTCGGCGGTGTCCTACT
>NZ_BAOX01000227.1:0-7940 GCF_000813105.1 Rhodococcus sp. BS-15
GAGGCCGCAGAAGAGAACGCCGCGGTCACCGAGGCGCAGGCAGATCGAGTGCGGGAGACACAGGTGGTCGCCGCCGAGCAGCAGAAGCGCGAGGCAGTGGCGCAGGAGCGTGCTGCTGCGGAGGTCGACGCGACCGCCGAGCAGATCGAGGCCGCGGACGAGCGACGCATCGAGCAGGCCGCAGCGGACTCCGACGAGATGGTGGCCGCGCAGAAGCACCAGGAAGCACTTCGTCAGGCCGAAGCCGATCGCAAGAAGGCCGAAGAGCTCCGCAACCAGGCCTGAACCACTACCGCAAAACAGGAGTTTCGCCTTATGAGTGTCCTAGCCATACCGATGACCATTCTTCGCATTCAGTACAAGATCGCTCGAATTCCTTTGCAGCTCATCGAGACCAACGTCGTCGAGAAGATGAATGCGGAATCACCCGCGCGCCTGGTGTACGAGCACACGCTCGGATCGCTGGACCGCGCCGTCGGAAACCTGTTGGGAGACAAGGGCCTCGCCGATCGCGGCGAGACTCTCGTCGACAGCACCGAGAACCGTGCCGAGGCAGCGCGCCTCGACGCCGAGGCTCGGGCCAAGAAGACAGCAGCCAACGACGAATTGAAGGTGGCTCGCGAGACCGCCGAGAAGGATCGCCGCGCAGCCGACGCCGCAGCTCAGGAAGCCGCACGTGACGCCCGCCAGGAGGCCGAGCAACGCAAGCGCGAGGCCGCTCAGGACGCCGAGCGCAAGGCTGCTGCGGACAAGAAGAAGGCCGACGAGCAGGCCGCTGCCACCGCAAAGGCTGCCGAGGATCGCAAGAAGGCTCAGCAGGCTCAGGTCGACAAGCAGGAGAAGCTGGCCGCAGCGCCGTCCGAGGCCGAATTGGCCGAGGCCGCTGAGCGTTCCGACGAAGCCGCCGCCAAGAAGGACGAGGCGGAGCGCATCGAGAAGCTGTTCATCGCGGAGAAGAACAAGGACTGACAGGTCAGTCCGCCCTCGCTGAAAACGAAAGCCGCTGCATCGACTCCATTCGATGCAGCGGCTTTCGCTGTTCGTTGGCAAGAACCCCTCAACCGCCAACCCTGAAGGTCGCGCGATATGCACTGGGCGAGACCCCCAACTCCGCAGCAAGCTGGTTTCGCAGCGACGTTGCCGTGCCGAATCCAGTGTCGTGGGCGATGCGTTCGATGGTCAGGTCCGTGTTCTCGAGCAACTCTCGCGCTCATTGCACGCGTTGCGCCACGATCCATCGAGCTGGGGAGACACCGACTTCGGCGACGAACCTGCGGGAGAACGTCCGCACACTCATCGCTTGGTGCCGGGCCAGATCCTCCACGGCCAAGGCCGACCCCAGATTGCGCAGCGCCCATTCCTGCGCGTCGGCCGTCGACGTACTGTGCGTCCGCGGCACCGGAGTGTCGATGTACTGCGCCTGCCCGCCGCTGCGATGGGGTGGAACGACGGTTTCGCGCGCCACCCGATTGGCCACTGCCGCACCGAAATCCTGTCGAATCATGTACAAACACAGATCGATTCCCGAGGCCTCCCCTGCCGCTGTCAACACGTTGCCGTCCTCGGTGTAGAGAACGTTGGGGTCGAGCAGCACCTGCGGATACAGCTCGGCGAATCGAGCGGCCGACTTCCAGTGGGTGGTGGCCCGTTTGCCGTCGAGCACGCCCGCCGCAGCCAGCACGAACGACCCCGTACAGATCGACGCCAACCTCTGGGTCGACACCGCGTCGAACAAGGTGGAGACAGCGCCATCGGACGTGTAGTCGGCGTCGGACGCCGGCACGATGACGGTATCGGCCTCGGCCACGGCGTCGAGCCCGCGTTCGACAAGTATCTCGACGTCGGAGTCGGTGCGAACCGGACCGGGCACGTCGGTGCAGGTGATCACCTCGTACAGCAACTCGCCGGACTCGGAGCGCGCCTGCCCGAACAGACGGTGCACGATGCCCAGTTCCATGGCGAGGAGACCGTCGCGCACATAGACCGCGATGCGATGCGTCATGGCCGAATTCTTTCACATGTTGTCTTTCCTGCCACTGGTTCCGGACAGCGGCGTAGCCAGGATCGAGTGCATGAACATCCTGTGGGTCTATGCCCATCCGGACGCCCGCTCCCTCAACGGTTCCCTGCGCGACGCAGCCCTGGAACAACTCCTCGTCGCCGGCCATACCGTCGAGCAGTCGGATCTGTATGCGATGCAGTGGAATCCAGTGGTCCAGCCGGCGGACTACGACCACGACCCGGCAGAGCGGTTCAAGGTGGCGACCGCGTCGAGCTCGGCCCTCGCGGCCGGCACCCAGACCCCGGACATCGTTGCCGAGCAACAGAAGCTACTACGGGCCGATGCCGTGGTGCTGCAGTTTCCGCTGTGGTGGTTCTCGATGCCCGCGATCATGAAGGGCTGGGTGGATCGCGTGTTCGTCGAGGGGCTCGGCTACGGCATCAAACGTCCGGACGGCCGGTCGCGGCGCTACGGCGACGGCATGCTCGCAGGCAAGCGGGCGATGGTCGTCCTCAGCATGGGCGGCAGCGAACACACCGTTTCCCCACGCGGCATCAACGGCGATCTGGACGAGATGCTGTACCCGATTCAGCACGGCATCCTGTTCTACACAGGCATGTCCGTACTGCCGCCCGTTCTCGTGGCGAGCGCCGACCGGATGACCGAAACCGATTATGCTGCAGCAGAATCTGAGCTACTGCAGCGAGTGAAGGGCCTGCCCACCGACCGGCCCATCCCCTACCGCACCCAGAACGGCGGGGACTACGACAGGCGATTCGTGCTGCGGAGCACTATCGATGCAGAAAACACCGGATTGCGAGTACACACCGAACGTTGATCAATCGAGAACGCGAGCGAGAAATGCGGCGATGTTGTCTTCGACTGCCGCGGTTCGTGTCCGGACGTCGAAGTCCTCCTTGAACTGACGACCCAACGCCGGAGTCTTCTTCTTGCGTGCGTACAGCGAGCAGGCGAGGTCCGAGCAGATGTAGGTGCCCACCGTATTGCCGCGTCTGCCGGATTCTCCGGCCTTGGCGGCAGCCATCAGCGACACTCCACCGTTGGCGTGCGTGGTGAGGCAGATGCTGCACATCTGTGCGGTGCGTGGCCCACCGACTTTGTAGCGCAACGAGATTCCACGCAGGCGATCTTCCGAAGGAACGACGATGTAGCTCCTCCCGGCGAGCTTGGGATCGACCCAACCGAAGAAGTCGAGATCGTCCCACGGCACCGCGTCGAACATTTCGGGAAGAGAGAGCCGCCCGGCGTCCCCCTTGGACGAGTTGACGAACGACGACCTGATGTCGCGTTCGGAGATCGGTTCCATGTCACTGCCTCCAGTGCTGTAAGAGTGTGTCGATTCCGTCGAGGATGCGGACCCAGGACTGCTGCGAGTCGGGTGCACTGTGAGCGAACGAGCCGGCCGCATCGAGGCTGGCGTAGCCGTGAAAGACACTGCCGAGCAATCGAACTGCGTGTACCTGATCCTCCTCGCCGAGGTCGTACCCGCGGAGAATCGCCTTCATCATCGCCGAGTGACGCACTCCCGCACTCGCAAGAGCGGTCTCGTGATCGAGTGGAAACTGCGTTGCCGCATACCGACCGGGGTGTTCGCGCGAGTAGTCGAGATACGCGTTGGCAACGGCTACCAATGCGCCCTTGCCCGCTCGGCCTGCCAGGGCCTCGGACACCCGGTCGGCCAGTTCCTCCAACGCCAACAACGCGATCCCGACGTTCAACTCGTGCGCGTTCTTCAGGTGCGAATACAGGCTCGCCACCTTGACGTCGAAGCGTCTGGCCAGCTCACTGGCGGTGACGCGATCGAAGCCGACCTCATCGGCCAGATCCGCTCCTGCTGCCACGATGCGTTGCGCGGTCAATCCTGCTCGTGCCATGCCGGCCTCCTCGTTCTTTCGAGGACACCGTAACCAAACCTAATACCTTTAGGCAAATCCCTACAGCAGTCAGCGCCCCTGCCACGCCTCCCACAACTGCGCGTATCGACCACCGGCGGCGACCAGCTCCTCGTGCGGACCCTGCTCCAGAATTCTGCCGTGTTCGAGGACCACCACGCGGTCGGCAGCAGCAGCCTGGGTCAGCCGATGCGCGACGATCAACGTGCTGCGGCCCCTGGTCGCGGCCTCGGCCGCCGCTTCGAGGTCTCGCGCACCGGAACTACCGGCTTCTGCGGTGGCCTCGTCCAGCACGGCGACGGCGGGATCCGCGAGAACAAGTCGCGCCAAGGCCAATTGTTGCGACTGGGCCGCGGTCAGCTGGTGTCCGCCCTCCCCGACCGTGGTGTCGAGGCCGTCCTCGAGCGCCTCGACCCATGCCCACGCTCCGACGGTGCGCAGCGCGGCTTCGACGTTGTCGCGACCGGCATCCGGGGCGGCAAGCAGCACGTCGTCGATCAATCGGCCGGCGAACACGTGGACCTCCTGGCTGACGATCGCCACGTGACGTCGTAACCCTTCACTACCCAGCGCATCCAGTGATGCGCCGCCGACCCGAACCGTCCCCGACGTCGAGGCCATGGAACCGGCCGCGATGGCTGCGATCGTGGATTTGCCTGCGCCGGTGGATCCGACGAGTGCGACGGTCTCGCCCGCGTCGATCCGCAGGTTCACTCCGTGCAGCACCTCGTGGCCGGACTCGTACTCGTGCCGCAGATCGATGACGTCCAAGGCGGCGTCGGCGGGTACGGACCCGTCGCCGACGGGTCGCTCGTCGGCAATGTCGATGACACCGACCAGCCGCGCCAACGACGCTCCTGCGGACTGGATGTCGTCGAACGTGAACAGCAGGGTGCCGATCGGATTGAACAGGCGGTGGAACAGCAGCGCTGCGGCTGTCGTCTCGCCGACGGTGACGTAATCGCCTCGTACGAGCAGGAATCCGGCCAGCAGGATCACCGACAGTCCGACGCATTCGGCGCGATTGCTCCGCGATCCGAATCGGGTGAACAACCGGAACACGTCGACGCCGATGTCCCGGGCCTTCGCCGACGCTCTGTCGATCTCGCGCAGGTGCGCCGATTCGAGTCCGTATGCGCGAACGGTTTTCGCGCCCTGCATGCTGCTGACGAACGACTGCGCTCGCTCGCCCATCGCGACGCGTTCGGCCGCGTACTTCGGTGCGGAGCGCGGCAGATACCACCGCAGCGCGAGGACATACATCGGCAGTGCGACGAGCCCCGCCAGGCCGAGCCGCCAGTCGATTCCGAGCATCGTGATCATGCTCAGGCACACGAGCAGGAACGCCCCGACCAGCTGCGGAATCACTTCACCGATCGACTTGGCCATCACCGCGACGTCGTCGCCCACCCGAGAGAGCAAGTCGCCCTTGCCGACTCGCTCGAGCGTGGCAACGGGCAGATGCAGCGCGCGCCGCACGACGGCCTCGCGCAGCGACGCTAGAATGCCCTCGCCGAGAGTGCTGCTGAGGTAGCCACTGAAGCCGGTGACGATGCCGCCGATCACCGCAGCCACCGAGATCACGACGACGACCCCGACGATCGCCGACGTGTCGGCGCCGTCGCGAACGCGGTCGACCAGAACACCGAGTACGTAGACGGGCACCAGCGACATGGCCGCGGCAACTGCGCCGAGCAGCAGCGTCACCGCGGTGCGAACTTTCCGCAAGCGCAGCTGTTCCAGCAGCCATCGACGGAGCGCGCACCGGTGGCGATGGGAAGCAGTTCGGGGGGCGGTCATCGCAGCACCGTCTCCTTGTACTGCGCGTCCGAGGACGCGAGATCGTGGTGCGTTCCCTCGGCGACGACGCGGCCGTCGTCGATGACGAGAACGCGATGGGTCACCGACAACAGCGCGGGGCTCGTGGTGATGAGGATCGTTGTCTGCGAGGCTCGTTCGGTGTGCCGAAGTTCGGCGATACCGCGGGCGATGGCGTGCTCGGTGACGGCGTCGACGGGGAACTGCGCCGCCATAATCGCAGCACCGCGTGCAGCGGCGACGGCGGTGTCCTTCTTCTCCAGGGTCTGCAGGACCGATGCGTTCCACGCAGCGAGCGCCTCCGCTTCGGCGACCAGCGAGACGTGTGCGAGCCCGTGCGCGTTCATCGCCGAACGCAGCGCGAACACCTGCTCGGCTGTCCACCGGGCGGGGTAGGTCGCGGCAGCGGCCAGATCACCGGGCCGCAGACCGATGGACGACGCCACCTCGGTGAGCAGGCACAGCAGGGCCATCGACGTCAGTTGCTCGGCAGGGAAAACGGTGCCCTTGCTGCCGGTGACACCCACGCCGTCGGCGAGAGAGTCGAGAAAGTGGGTGTAGGCCTCGGAGTCGTCGTCGGTCGCATCTCCGAGCGAGACGGTGCCGTCGGGATGAGTGTTGAGGACGGTCGAGTGCAGTGACGCCAGATGCAACGACGGTCCGGGCGCAATCGGATGGGACACGGCGGCGACGGCGCGTTCGTCGTCCAGGTACAGGCCGACGTCCGGTGCGCCGACACTCGCACTGCCGGGCTGCTCGGTCATGGGGCTGCTACCTGTTCTCGACTCGGGGAGTTCTGCTCGGTCGTTATGTCGCTCCCGGTCCTCGCACAGTTACAGGGTCGACGCTCGAGCTGGTCGAGGCCCCGTATCCCATGGCGCGCAGCATCGAGATCAGCTCCGACCGCGACTGGGCCCCGAGCCTGCGCCTGATGCGGGCCACATGATGCTCGACGGTCTTCGGGGAGATGTAGAGCCGGCTGCCGACCTCGCGATAGGTGACTCCGAGGACGAGCAGTTCGGCGACCTCGGCCTCGCGTCCGCTCAGCGAGCCCGTCGGCTGCGGCGTCGATCTCGGGCTGTCGCGCCCCGTCGAGCTGGGTTGGCGCAACGACCTGGCGATGTGCAGCAGTGAGGTTGCCGTCGCAGTATCGGTGACGGTCAGTGCGGCCTCGCTGGCCAATCGGGCTCCGTCCCAGGGCAGTCCGAAGGCGGTGAGTGTGCGCGCGGAATTCTCCACCTCGGTCGCGTCGGGCCTGCCCTGCAACACCCCGAGCCATGCGCGACGGCAGCGGCGAGTGCGGCGCTGTACGGATGGGTCGGAGCGGCGGCGGCCAGAGCCTTGGCGTGCGGCACCAACGCGTCGGGGGTCTGGGCCACGATGGCCGCTTGAACCTGGTACCAGTGCAGCGCCGACGCCCAGACGGGTGGGTCGCCGAGCGCCGCGAGCAGATCGGTGGCCTGCGCCACCAGATGCTCGACGCGGTCCACCTGGCCGAGTCGAGTTGCGGCCAAAAGTAATTCGCCCAGTGGCAGCAGCGCGAACAGGTCGACGGAGTACTCGGCGATCACGTTCTGCGACTGGGTCCATGCCGTGATCAGCGACCCTGCGTCACCGGACCTGCGAGCCAGACCCACCCGAATCGCGTGCAGGAACAACTGATTGCGCACGTGCAACACCGGAATACGCAGTGCCTCGATCGCGGCACCTGCGTCGGCGGTATCTCCCCGCAGCATGGACGCCCAGGCTCCGACGAGGCTCAGCCTGGTGTGCGCCTCGGATCCCGGACGGTGTTCGGGAAGTGCTCGCGCCACGATGGAATCGACACGGGGCAGGTCGCCGCAGTGCACCGCGTGCAAGGCCGAGACGGCAGCGGCAGTATCCGGGGTGCACGAGCGATCGGAAGTGTTGCCCATCAACGTCATTGCTCGCATCAGTGCATTCGCGGCAGCGCTCGAGGCTGCTGCGCTCCGCGAATCGATCGACCCGGTCACTCCGGTGACGAGCAGACTGCCCGACGCGATGCTCGACGTCGGCGCGAGTGCGGACACGGCAGTGATCGAACGATCGGCGGCGGCGCGATCACCGGCCGCAGCAGCGGACAGGGCGGCCCACACAGCATCGGGTCCGAGTCGATCCTCACCGAGCCAAGTGAACAACTGCGCACTGCGCGAGGCCATTCCGCGTTGCGCTGCAACCGACGCGAC
>NZ_BAOX01000226.1:0-7945 GCF_000813105.1 Rhodococcus sp. BS-15
GGGGGCCTGACCTGGTCTTACTTCTGGTGCGCGATACTGGGATTGAACTAGCTACGTGCGTCACTGGGAGCAGGTGGGTGGAGCTGCCGAAATAGTGTTCTGAACTGTACAAATGTCGCCCAGTATCGCGGGTCGCGAGCGGACACGATTGGACGCCTGTAGCCTCAAGTGAGTTCACGATGAGTTCACGAAACGGGGCACTGATGGCGCGCGGTACAGGGCGTAAGGACGCGAAAGCGGGCACTTTCGGGACAGTCCAAGAGCTGCCGTCAGGGAGGTATCGCGCTCTGTACTACGGGCCCGACGGGCGTCGGCACAAGGCCCCGACGACGTTCACGACGAAGATCGATGCGCGTGGTTGGTTGGCCCTGCAGCAGGCCGACATCATCCGCGGCAAGTGGATCGAACCGACCGACGTCGCACCCGTTCGGGCGAAGCGAATCACGTTTCGGGAGTATGCCGAAGCCTGGCTCGCGCAACGCGACCTGAAACCGCGCTCGCGTGAGCACTACCGAAAGTTGCTCGACGTCCAAGTTCTGCCCGGCCTGGGTTCGCTGCCGTTGGCGTCCATCACGCCCGACGACGTTCGCGGGTGGTATGCGAAGCTGGACGCCGCCACGCCGACGCTACGAAGCCACGCCTATGGTCTCGTTCGGACGGTCCTGGCCACGGCGGCCAGTGACGGGAAAATCGCGAACAACCCGGCCCACATTCGTGGGGCCGGATCTGCCAAGCGGGTACACAAGATCCGACCGGCGACGTTGCCGGAGCTGGCGACGATCACCGAAGAAATGCCGAAGCAGTGGGCGGCCATGATCCTGTTCGCCTCGTGGCTCGCGATGCGCTTCGGAGAAATCACGGAGCTGCGGCGCGGGGACGTGGATCTGAAAGATGAAGTGATTCGTATCCGCCGCGCCGTCGTCCGCGTGGACGGTCAATTCGTCGTCGGTGACCCCAAATCGGAGGCGGGTACTCGCGACGTCGCGATACCTCCGCACTTGGTACCGGCCATCGAGGCGCACCTGAAAGACCACGTCGGCCCCGGTAAGGATGCCCTGCTGTTCCCAGCCGTGAACGGCGGCCATCTGCAGCCGTCCACGTTGTACCGGAGGTACTACGCCGCACGGGCGAAGGCCGGGCGCGACGATCTTCGATTCCACGACCTACGCCATTCCGGGGCCGTCCTCGCCGCGGCTACCGGGGCCTCGTTGGCCGAACTGATGGGACGCCTGGGCCACTCGACGCCGGCCGCTGCATTGCGTTATCAGCACGTCGCCGGTGGTCGTGACAAAGCGATTGCGGCCGCGTTGTCAGCGCTAGTAAATCCCAAATAGGGGACTATTAAATCCGTGGATTCTTTAGAAGACGATTGTGTCGGGTGGACAGGTATGGACAAGATTTTATTCGACGTGTATTAATGGAATCCACGGCGGGGATGACGTCCCCGAAATTCTGGACACGGAGCTAACGACTCCACACGGTCACGAACGAACGAACGCCACGGCCCATTCGTCCTTCTGACTCAACGGAGACACCGTGTCCACCACACGCCCCCGCCCGATCCGCGTCCGACGTGAGCTGATCACCCAGGCCAGCGCCGCCCAGGAGCTTGGCTGCTCGGTGCGCACCATTCGCAGGTACATCGCGTCGGGCCAGATTCCCGCCGTTCGCCTAGGCCGCGAAATCAGAATCGATCCCGTCGACCTCGATGCCTTTCTGCGGCCGGTTCGATGACACAAAAAATCCCCGGCTGTGAAACCGGGGATTCTCTGCATGATCGTTGCCGATCACTTGGCAATCTCTCCACTGGTGACAATACCGCCGTTTAGCGGTGCTGTTCGAGACTGTGACCGAATCCCACTTCAGCAGTCCTAACAGAGCGAAATCCCCGCGGCGCGACTCGCGGGGATTTCAGAACCGAATGGTGAATTCGAATGAACTTAGACTACAGCGTCACCGAGACTTTGCGCGATTTGCTGGCCGAAGCCCGACAAGCTCCGGCCTTTGAGCTGGACCTGACCACACCATGGTTCGACAGGTACGCCGGAGGACTGGACCGCTGGCGTGACGAACCAGCCGATCGATCGTCCGCCGAATGGCGAGCGTGGAAGCTTCGCGACGAGGACAAGCTGGTGAGACGTGGACCGGCACGCACGGTAGTGCTGCCCGGCTACCGCGCCGATCGATTTGCCTCGCTTGGATTCTGGGCCGCGGAGGCCGTCGCGTGTCTGTACCCACGAGCGCACGGGGTCGACGCTGATCCCGAAGCCGTGGCTGCGATGACGTCTGCTCTGCTCGGTATCGGCGAAGTGCTCGTTCGTCACGCCGTTGCCTGTGGGGTCGCACTGGCCGAGGCGGCGGCCGATGCCGAACGAACGATCCGCTACGGGGTCGCGTCCGCTTCTGCCCAGGTGGTAGCGGCATGACCGACGACGTATCCGCAATGGTTGTCCACAGTGTCCTCGAATCGCTTGCAACACAGGCACAATCGTTCGATTTCGTCCACGATTACGACGGCGACGACAGTGAGGTTCCACCGTTCCTGGACTTCTCGAAGCTGTCGAAAGAAGCCTGGGGCGTTGTCGGTAAGAAGATGCTGTCAGCCACCACGGTTGCGGAGCTACCGCATTGGATCCGGAACGGGTGGAACATGCCGTGGCCTTCACTTGCCGACGCGCTCGCACACTTCCACGGCGCAACCGGACCCGTAGCCTCCGGCTTCCTCGATCTGGCAGCAGAGAGCAAGGTCTACGAGGCCACACAGAAGTACGTTCTGAACGAGACGGCAAAGATCCAGGGCCGCGCACAGCTCGACGCAGAGAAGAACGCTGCCATGTTGGCAGCGTTCGAGGACGCATGGGTGAACCGCGACGGGTTGGACCAACTGCCAAATCCGGTCCCGCTGATTCCGGGACTGCTGTTCGAGCAGACTCTCGCGCTGCTCGTTGCAGCGCCGAAGTCGTTCAAGTCGTTTCTGGGTCTGTCCTGGTCCTGTTCGATCGCCACGGGTACCGCTTGGCTGGGTAGGGACGTACAGCAAGGCCGCGTTCTGTACATGGTTGGTGAAGGCGCGCTCGGTGTGAAGAAGCGCATTGCCGCCTGGGAGCAACACCACGGCGTTCGCGCCGAGGCCCTGACGCTGTTCACCGAGACGTTCGACTTGGCAGTCGAAGACTCGATCCCGTTTCAGAGGTTCCTGGACCGCGCGTCGGAGCTACGACCGAAGCTGATCGTGGTCGACACGCTCAATCGCTACAGCGCCGGCCACGACGAAAATTCGGCGTCGGAAATGGCGATCGTGATCGTCAATCTGACCCGGCTCGTGAACGAGACAGGGGCGTCGGTTCTGCTCGTCCATCACGCCACGAAAGCCGGTGACAAGACGGGCCGCGGATCGTCGGCTCTGTTCGGCGCGGCCGATGCCGCGTTCTTCATGGACCGACGGAACCCGAAGGGTATGTCGGTGGCGCTCGAGGTCACGAAGTCGAAGGACGATGCCGAGGGCGACCCGCTGGCGCTACGCTGGAACCGTCGGGGGACAGCCTCGTGATTGTCGAGGGCGACCCTTTCGATGACGACAGAGACATCGAGAGCGACGTGGATCAGGCCGTCTTGGCGGCCGTGAGAGACCGTCCAGGGTTGCCGAAGCGGGAGTACTTCCGCGGCGATGCCGCGCCGAGTTCGATCGGTCGACGCGATGCCGAGACCTCGCTGACACGCCTCGAGAACACCGGACGCATCCATTCGCAGTTGGGTCCGAAACGGGCCAAGTTGATGTATCCGGGGCCACGTCCGCTGACGGCCGACGAGCCATTCGGTGACGTTCCCGAGCCCTCGAAATGATGTCCGTTTCGCCCGGTTCTGTTGACCCACAGCCCCCTCTATTTACCCAGCGCTGTGGGTCAACAGAAACCGTCCTGTTGACCCACCAGCGTGGGTCAACAGAAATCGCTGTGAGCAGCAGAAACAGGTTAAACGACCCAGTTGACCCAGGCCTTGGGTCAACAGGCGGGTCAACAGGTTAGGCCGGTGACCCAGTTGACCCAGTGCCGTAGGCCTGGGTCAGCGGGTCAACGAACGGTCACCGTAGGCATCGGAAAAGAAATAGAGAGAAGAGAAACGATGACCACACCCAACCGCGCCACGCTCATGAGAAGGAATGGGGCTGTCCGGTGACCGCCCGGCGATCGGCGCGTGTCGTCCACGTATTGGCCGGTTCGACACCGGACCTTCCCGGTGCGCTCTGTCGCGGGCGCTGGGATCTGTTCGACCCTGCAGGCCACGGCGAATCGCTGGCTTCGGTGACGGCACGGCAGGAACACGCCCTGGCCCTGTGCTCGAGCTGCCCGGCGCTGGCGCAATGCCACGCGTGGATCCGCACCGAACCGCGGCGCTTACGCCACGGCGTCGTGGCCGGACACGTCTACCAACACTCAACCTCGAAGGACGAAACGAAATGACCGAGAGCATCGAACAAGCCATAGACCGGATACGTACGTCAGGTGAGCGACCAAAAGCACAGCTACGATCCGAACGCACGCTCGAAGTCGAATTGCTCGTCGCGATCGAAACAGCGCGGGTCGCGTCCTACACCGAACCGAGCGACTCTGTGCCGTACGACTTTCTGCAGGCGCGGGTCGGGGCGCGGCTGACGTTGGCGCTGATCGACTGGCTGATCCGTCGGCATCCCCGAGTAACCCGAAGCGACCGCGAAGGGCCGTCGGCGTGGACGGGTGCGGCCCTGGGGGATCCGCTGACTGCGGTGTCGGCGGACGGCTTGTCCCGCCTGGGTGTCACCGATTCACCGACCGACGATCCGGCCTGCCTGGCGGCGTTCGACGGCTCCGGTACGTCGTACCCGGAACGGGTCCGGTTGATCACCCAGGCGCGCGCACGGTACGAGGACGGGTGGATATCGAAGACGGACGACGACCTACGTCAGTTGCGTCGGACGGCGCTGGGGAATGTCGTTGTTGCGCAACGGGCGATCGATGAGTGGAAGGCGGAACAGTGATCCAACGAATCGACAACGGCGCGGTGATAATTTCGCGCCACGACGCCGGGCTGGCGCTGATCGCTATCGACGCATTGGCGGACGCTCGTCAGCCGACACCGCTGCACCCGTCGCTGCACGGACTCCGTAACGAGCTGGAAGCGGCAATGATGGACCCGGCTTCGGCTGACGTGAACGCAAGTCGAAACGCAAGAACGCAAGCGGCGCAAATGGTTTCGTTGTCCGCTGTGTCAAAGTCGGCTCATGACCACGAGTTCGACACGCGCGAAGTCGCCGAATTGCTCGGCTGTACCACGGCCAACGTTCGTGACCTCCGCACGCGTGGGAAGCTGCCTGGGCGTCGCCACGGTGGGCGCTGGTATTTCGCGTCCGGTCCCGTCATTGCATACGCTGCTGACCGCGATCGGTAGCGCGATCGGTGGCCGTCGTGCCTAGGCCGGATCTGCGCACAGTCCGTGGAGTCGAGCTGATCCGCGTCGGTCGGTGGGAGATTTCTACCGGCGTGTGGAACGTGACCGCGGCGGATCTGCGCGCCGCCGTTGCCGCTCGTGTCGCTGGCGTTGGCCGGACTCCGATCGTGAAGATCGGACATGTCGATCCGCGTTACGACGGCGATCCGGCGCTGGGACAGATCGCGAACCTGAAGATTGTGGACGACGGCCAGACCCTCGTCGGTGATCTCGTGAACGTGCCGGCCTCGATTGCCGCCGCCATGCGCACGGCCTGGCCGCAGAGGTCGGTGGAGGCCTTCACGAACTACGAGGCCGCCGATGGTAGCCGCCACGCATTGGTGCTCGATGCGGTCGCCCTGCTGGGTGCTACGGCCGCAGGTATTCCGACGCTCCGCGGCCTGGACGACGTGGTTCAGCTCTACAGCGGAGGCCGCCACGCCGCGGCTAGCCGTGGCCAGCTGGTCCGGGCGTCGGTCGGTCGGTCCGCCCCTACACCTGCACAACGCACAGCCGTTCGTGTCGCCGCGTCACGGCGTCGCGCTCGTCGTGCGCAGTCCGTTATCGATTCGCTCGAAGGGAAGTAAACCGACATGGGAAATCTCACTGTCGATCGGTACTCACCCGGTCAGGATCTGTCGGCCGTCGCGTCGGCTCCGGTGACCGCTGGCCGGTTCGCGAAGATCACCGGAAACCGCGGCGCGTCCGGAGGCATTCCGGTAGCGCACGCCGACGCTGGCGGCCGGATCGCCGGAGTCGTGAAGTACGACGCCCTGTCCGGTGGCCCGGTCAGTCTGGCCCGTGGTAACTCCCGCGTGGTGAAGGTGAAGGCGTCCGGGGCGATCGCCGCGTTTGCGGAAATCCAGGTGGGCGCTGACGGCCAGGCTGTCACGCTGTCGTCCGGGAAGGCTGTCGGCTACGCGTTGTCTGCCGCCGCGTCCGGTGCCGCCGTCGAAGTTTCGTTGTACTAGAAAGGATTTGGCGACATGCCCAGCATTCTTCAGCCCACCCTGTCCGGAACCGGACAGGGCCAGCAGATCACCGTTCCCATGGCACTTCAGCGCCCGGAGCTGATCGCCTTCCGCGTGGCGGAGCTGGCGGAACCGGAACTGGTCCTGGACAAGTTCTTCACGCCCGGTCCGGCGCCGGTCGGTGGCTCGTACCTGTTCGTTCAGGCGAAGGCCGCGGATAAGTTCCTAGCCGACGGAGCCGATGTCGAAGCGCGAACCGAAGGAAGTGAATACCCGATCGTGGACGGCGTGGACCCTGACGTCCGCCAGGCCTTGGTCGAGGACTTCGGCGGCGCGTTTCCGGTTACCGACGCCCAGGAGACGCGGAACCTGACGTCGTACCTGAACGCCCAGGTGCAACAGCTCACGAATTCAATTGTCCGCAAGTTGAACAAGTCGGCCATGGACGCCGTGGAAGCCGTGATCGGTGCCGAACAGACGATCGCCGGTCAGTCCTGGGAAAACCTTGTGATCATCGGCCCGGCGGATTCGATCACTCCGGCGGCGCTTCGGCCGTCGGCGGACATTTCGGCGGCGCGTCTGCACGCGGAACTGAAGGAACTGGGGACGGTGTTCGATCTGTTGGTCGTCCACCCGAATCAGGCACACGCGCTTCGGTCCTCGTATGGCGAACAGTTGGACGCGATGCTGAAGTCGGCGGACGTCGAACTGTTCAGCACGCCGCGGATCACGGCCGGTACAGCGTTCGTCGTGCAGAAGGGCGGCCTGGGCAAGGTCGGGTTCGAAACTCCGTTGACGGTTGAGACGATCCCGGACCGTCGTAAGCGCCAGCACTACGTCCAGGGCTATGCGAATCCGTATTTCGCTCCGGAGAAGCCAGACGCCGTGGTCAAGATCATTGGACTGGAAGGCTAGAAAGACATGGAATTCTCACCCGAACAGCTCACCCGGTTGATGGAAGCATTGGGACTGAAGCCGGACGAGACCGACGCCGAAGTGGTGGTCCTGGCTGTTGAGGATCTGGCTACGGCTCCGGTCGATGCCGCGGCCGTAGCGGCGAAGACGGGCGGCCTCGTGATCGATCCGACCGTGTACGAGACGCTGAAGGCCGAAGCCGAACGCGGACGCACAGTCGCTGCCGCCGCGGCCACGCGTGAACGCGAACAGGCCGTGAACGCGGCGATCACCAAGGGCGCGATTCCTCCGGCGCGTAAGGCGCACTGGATGACCGTTCTGGAAGCGGATCCGACCATGGCGAAGGTGTTGGCGTCGATGCCCAACGTGATCCCCCTCGAGGAACTGGGCCACAGCGACCCCGGCGTGAACGACCCCGACGGCCAGCCGCTGCCGTCGAACGTCTCGTGGTGATCGCACAAGCTCCGCTGTCAGTGTTCGTCTTTCCGGACCGCTGACAGCGGTAGCGCCGCCGGGGATTGGGTTTGCTTCCGTTTCCCCTGGTGCCCCTGGCGGCGCACCCGGAGCGGCCGCTGCGTTGGTGGAACAACGCAGCG
>NZ_BAOX01000225.1:0-8005 GCF_000813105.1 Rhodococcus sp. BS-15
CCTCTGCGGCACATAACCACGCCACTGCCGCAGGCATTATACCGTCGAGAGCTGCTGAATCGTCGTCGCGCCGCCCGGGGTGGGCGTCGTGGTGACGAGGTTCGAGTCGTAGCCCAGCGATTCGACGACGCTGCGGATCTCACGGAACTGCTCGACGCTGACGTCGGGCGTGCGCTTGAGCACGAACCCGGACGTGCGGTTGGGGCTTCCCACGAACGCCCACGAGTAGTCGTCGGCGATGTAGGCCACGATGTAGTTGGTCGGCCCGTCGAGGCTCTCCTGGGTGGGCACTCCCGGGAAGCTCACGTGCAGTTGGGCATTGGTGACGGTGTCGTTGACCCGAGCGTTGCCGACGATGCGGTTCTCGCCACCGGTCCAGGTGGTGCAGGTGTTCTCGACGCGAATGTTGGACTCGTCGATCATCTGGTAGTTCGCCTGGGTGTCGCGGGCACAGATCAGGTTGAACGGCTGCGGCACCGCGGCAACCTGGTTCCAGGTGCCAGGTAGCGCTCGACATCGAGTGACGGGATCGGAGCCAGTGGCTCGAGTCCGACCGATCCCAGGGGCCCGACCGGCTGAGCCTGAGCCGGGGCCGCGGTCAGCAGCGCGCCTGCGGCGAGGGCACCGACAAGTGCGGTTCGGCCGAATGCGTTGCGGATCTTCATGAATTCGCTCCTTGTGTTGTGTTCTTGCTCGAGTCGATCCTGTTCGGCCACCAGATCCCCGGGCCGATGAGGGTGAACAGGGCGGGAATCACGACGGTACGTACCACGAAGGTATCGAGCAGAATACCGAGTCCGACGATGATGCCGAGTTGGGTCAGGGTGATCAGCGGTAGGACGCCGAGCACGCAGAAGACGGCTGCCAGAACGATTCCCGCGCTCGTGATGACACCTCCGGTGGCCGACACGGCCCGCACGATGGCAGACCTTGTGCCGTGCTCAGGCGTCTCCTCGCGGGTGCGAGTGACCAGGAAGATGGTGTAGTCCACGCCGAGAGCGACCAGGAACAGGAACGCGAACAGCGGAGTGTTGTCGTCGAGGGCGGGGAATCCGAAGACGTGCAGGCTCACCCAGCTGCCGATCCCGATCGCGGCCACTGCGCTCAATACCGTTGTGGCAACCAGGATCACGGGTGCGACGAGGGCGCGCAGCAGCACCAGAAGCACGGCGAGCACGACCGCGAGGATCGCGGGAATGACCACGAGGCGATCGCGGGCCGCTGCGTCGGTGGTGTCGAGTGCCTTGGCGTCGCTGCCGCCTACCACAGGAGTGGAGCCTGCGGAACGACCCTCGGGCGCTGCGCGGTCCACGCCGGTGAGTGCGGCGCGGAGGTCCTCGACGACGGCGAACGACTCGTCGGATGCGGGGGCCGCATCGGTGACGACCGACAAGCGGGTGAGCCCGGTATCGGAATCTGCGACGCGATCGACCGAGACGACTCCGTCGATGCCCTGAGCGGTGCCGATGACGCTGTCGATGTCAGCGGTGGGAGCGAGGACCGTCATCGGATCGGCGGACCCGGCCGGGAAGTGTTGGGAGAGAGTGTCGAAGCCTTCGACGGACTCGGCGGTGACGCGGAACTGCTCGGTTTGCGAGAGTCCGATCTGGGTCCCGAACAGTGCGGCGCAGCAGGCCAGTAGCGCGACGATCGTGACCGAGGCGGTCGCCACGGGGCGTCGGGCAACGCCTGCGGCGATCGAGTGCCACACGCCTTCCGTGGTGGTGTCCCGGTCCGATTCCTTGGGAACGAACGGCCAGAACAGCTTCGGGCCGCACAGTGCCAGCAGGGGCGGCAGTACGAACAGGACGAACACTGCTGCGACGACGAGTCCGGCCGCGGCCAGCGCCCCCAGGCTGCGGGTGCTCGGCAGCATCGCCAGGAGCAAGGTCAGCAGAGCCAGTACGACGGTTGCGTTGCTGGCGAGGATGGCGGGGCCGGCCTGGCGAACGGCGCGGTGCAGGGCGAGGCGATGATCGGACTCGCGACGCAGCTCCTCGCGGTATCGAGAGATGAGCAGCAGTGCGTAGTTCGTGCCTGCACCGAACACCAGGACGCTGGTGATTCCGGAGGTCGAACCGTCGAAGGAGAGGCCGGTGGCCTGGGCGAGCACGGTGCCGACGGTGGTGGCGAATCGGTCGGCGAAACCGATGACGGCCAAGGGCACCAACCACAGGATCGGTGATCGGTAGGTGACGATGAGGAGGACGGCGACTACCAGTGCAGTGACGGCCAGAAGCGTGATGTTGGCACCGGAGAAGGAGTTCGCGATGTCGGCACCGAACGCGGGTCCGCCGGTGACCTGAGCAGTCAGATCGGGCGAGAGGCCGTCGGTTGCAGCGGACCGCAGTTCGGTGATGAGTTCGTTGAGCGTGAAGCCCGACAACTCGGAATCGACCTGGACCAGCGCAATCGCAGCTTTGCCGTCGGGTGCGACGATCGGGGGCGGGCCGGGCTCGTCCGGCACCGAGCGATCGACGGCGAGCAGCCTGCTCTGTGCGGCAGCTGCGTCATCGATATCGGCCGGTGTCAGGTCGCCACCGTCGGCGCGGCTCAGAACCAGAATCACGGGTGCGGTGTCGGAGTCGGGGAACTGGGAGAGAAGCTCGTCCACCTGGTAGGACTCGGCCGACGTCGGCAACGAGTTGGGCGATTGGTCGGCGGAATCGTTGCTGCCCACCAACCCCATCACGGCGACCGCGAGGATGAAGATCGCTGCCGCCAGGGCGCCGGATCTGCGCCCGGTGGCCGCAGCCGCGACGCGGTCCCAGACGGTCTTGTTCTCGGTTCGAGTGCTGTCCACGGTCAAACAATCTCATTTACTTAGATATTAAGCAACTGAATCTCTTGCGGGCAGTAGTCTGACGATGACCGCAGCGAAGGAGTTACCACCGACATGGCCGACCGAAACCACCTCGAATCCGCGATTGCTGCGGATCTACGGGCGATGTCGTCGGTCTCCGAACAGATCGGCCAAGTGTTCGGTGCTCTGCACAGCCTGCGGCCCAACGACTTTCGTGCGCTTCTTCACGTCATGGTTGCCGACGTCGAGGGTGCGCCGCTGACGGCGGGGGAGCTGGGCACGATGCTGGGGCTGTCGTCCGCGGCGATGACCTACCTCGTCGAGCGCATGATCACCTCCGGTCACATCCGCCGCGAATCCGACGCATCCGATCGACGCAAGGTCATTCTGCGATACGACGAGCACGGGATGGAGGTCGCTCGCGGGTTCTTCGGGCCCCTCGGCAGGCGCACGAGCACCGCGTTGGCGGACCTTCCCGATGCCGATCTCGCCGCCGCGCATCGGGTGTTCGAAGCGCTCATCGGAGCCATGCGAGAACACCACGCCGACCTGGGAAACAGCGGTCGAGCGTAGGGGCGCACCTGGGTTCAGTGTTCGAAACGCTGGTGGGCGGCCTGCTCGAGCCGATGCTGGACTCCGAGCGTGCAGTTGCCGTAAGGTTGGCCGCGGTTGAGCTAACAGCCGGTCACGGGGAAACGCAGCGAAGTCGGCGTCCGGGTCAGGCAACATTCTGCTCCCGCTGCGTCAATCGGTTTCCCCCTCAGTTCGACCGATCGATGGGATCTGCCATGAGTGTTGAATCTTCAGGCAACAAAGTTCGAACCACCCCGGTGACGGTCGCGGAGAAGTCCGTGTCCGTCGCAGCAACCGGAGCAATCTTCACCGCGCACGACGGCCCCGACGGCTCGCTCGTCGTCGCCGTCCACGGCGACATCGACATGCGCAGCGCGCCGATGTTCTCCGATTTCGTCTGCAGCCGCGTGTCCAGCAAACGGCATGTCACCCTCGACCTGTCCGATGTCGAATTCTTCGGCATCGCAGGTCTCACCGTCTTCGATGCAGTCCGTGAGTACACGGCAGGCATCGGTGCATCATGGTCGATCGTCGCAGGACGCTCGGTCTCACGTCTGATCCAGGTCGCCGACCTCGAGTCCACGATTCCGACGGCTCGTCCTTCGAACGACCAGTAATACTCCGGCGATCATCGCCGCGACAAGAGGTGGGCAGCTCCAGTACAGGGGCTGCCCACTGTTCGTTCACTACCTCGGGTAAGAGCGGACGGCCCCGCACTCGGCTGAGCCGACCTGCGGAGCCGTCCGAAACCCCTGCGGTGCAACCGAACTAGTCTTTGGTTCCCTCGGAGTCGCTGAAGAACGCCCACTCGCCGTCGTGCTCGACCTCGAGTCGCCACCCCAACTCCTCGTTGTCGGCGCGGCTGTCCTTGAACCAGGCGTGCGCGTCCTCGGAACTGGAAATGTCCTTGGTCGCGGCGACGGTTCCGTGCGGATCGATAACTCTGTAATTTGCCATGCAGATAGGGTGCCCCGATGTCGCAGAACCTAATCCACGGTGGAACGCGGTGGCCGACTCCTGGGATCCGCAAACGCGCGCGCATTCGTCGGATGCGCGCGAAATCGCCTCGGATACGACGCGATACTGCGCGCACCTGGCAAACGCGCGCGCGTTTGCGGCGACCGGGTGGGGCGGTGCACCCGCTACGTGCGCGAGAGCACCGATCGCGCGAAGAACATCAGGTTCGCCGGACGCTCGGCCAGTCTGCGCATGAAGTAGCCGTACCACTGCGATCCGTACGGGACGTACACGCGTACGTTGCGCCCGGCGCCCACGAGTCGCCGCTGTTCGGGATCGCGGATTCCGTACAGCATCTGGAACTCGAACTCCTCGGACGACCGTCCTGCAGCCGACGCCAACCTGTCCGCCGCCTCGATCATCTCCGGGTCGTGCGAGGCCACCATGGGGTAGCCGCGGCCGTTCATCAGGACCTGCAGGCACCGGAGATAGGAGTCGGAGACCTCCCGTGCACTCTGGAACGCCACCGACGACGGTTCGTTGTACGCACCTTTGCACAGTCGGATACGAGATCTCGGCCCGGACAGGTCGTGGCAGTCGGCCTCGGTGCGCCGCAGGTACGCCTGCAACACGGTGCCCAGATCGGGGAAGTCCGCGCGCAGTTCGCGGACGATCGACAGGGTCGAATCGGTGGTGGTGTGGTCCTCGGCGTCCACCGTCACCCACACCCCGGCCGCGGCGGCGGCAGTGCAGATCGTTCGTGCGTTCTCCAGCGCCAGACTTCGGTCGATTCCCTGGCCGAGCGCGGACAGCTTGAGCGATATCTCCAGTGCGGTTGCATCGGCATCTCGCGTCGAAAAGCGTTGTATCAGTGAGAGGTATGCGTCCACGGTTGCTCTCGCCTGGCTTCGGTCGGTGGTGTCCTCACCGAGGTAGTCCACCGAGACGAACCGGCCCGACGCCAGCAGGGCGTCGACTGCGCTGACGGCAGCGGGCTCGGATTCGCCAGCAACGAAGCGGTCGACGAGGGACCGGGTGGCGCGTAGACGTGTCACCGTCGCCTGCAGTTTCGGCGAACGTGCGGCCGCCAGCAGTGCCGGCCGCAGCGGGTTGCTCAGCAGAGTGGTCATCGCGTGCCCTCACCTTCCTGATGCGGGTAGCCGTGAGTGGTCGGCGGGACGAACGTTTCCTTCACGGTGCGGGCCGAGGACCATCGCAGCAGGTTCTGCGGCGATCCCGCCTTGTCGTTGGTGCCCGAGGCGCGGGCTCCGCCGAACGGTTGCTGTCCCACCACTGCGCCGGTCGGTTTGTCGTTGACGTAGAAGTTCCCGGCGGCGAATCGCAATGCCGCATGGGCTTGTTCGACGGCGGTGCGATCGGTGGCGATGACCGCTCCGGTCAATGCGTACTTCGATCCGGAGTCGACGGTGCGCAGCGTTTCGGCATAGGCGTCGGGCTTGGCGTCGTCGTACACGTGCACGGCAAGGATGGGGCCGAAGTACTCGGTGGTGAAGGCCTCGTCGGTGGGATCGTCGCCGAGAAGGACGGTGGGGGCGACGAAGTACCCCTCCGAGTCGTCGCAGGTACCACCGGCGGCGATGGTCAGGCTCGAGACGGACTTCGCTCGATCGAGAGCAGCTGCGTTGCGGTCGAACGCCTTTCGGTCGATGACGGCTCCGCCGTAGTTGGCCAGGTCGGTCACGTCACCGTACTTCAGCGCCGAGACCTGCTCGATGAACGTGTCGCCCATCGAAGCCCACAGCGATTTCGGTACGAAGGCCCGGGACGCTGCCGAGCACTTCTGTCCCTGGAAGTCGAACGCGCCGCGAATCATGGCGGTGGTCAGCACATCCGGATCGGCGGAGCTGTGCGCGACGATGAAGTCCTTGCCGCCGGTCTCGCCCACGAGCCGTGGATACGAGTTGTAGTTCGAGATGTTGTTGCCCACCTCGCGCCACAGCGTCTGGAATGTCGCCGTGGACCCGGTGAAATGGATCCCGGCCAGACGCGGATCGGCAAGGGCCACTTCGGATACCATCGGCCCGTCGCCGAGAACCAGGTTGATCACCCCCGGTGGCAGACCTGCAGCTTCGAGCAACTGGAGTGTCAGATACGCGGCCACTGCCTGGGTGGGCGAGGGCTTCCACAGCACGGTGTTGCCCATCAGCGCAGGTGCGGTGGGGAGGTTGCCTGCGATGGCGGTGAAGTTGAAGGGGGTGATGGCGTAGACGAAGCCCTCGAGCGGACGGTATTCGACGCGATTCCACACTCCCGGTGCCGAGACCGGCTGCTCGGCGAGAATCTGCCGAGCGAACGCGACGTTGAACCGCCAGAAGTCGATCAGCTCGCAGGGTGCATCGATCTCCGCCTGGTATGCCGACTTGGACTGGCCGAGCATCGTTGCAGCAGCGATTCTTTCGCGCCACGGACCGGACAGTAGATCGGCGGCCCGCAGGAACACCGCGGCGCGCTCGTCGAAGGGGAGATCGCGCCACGCGGGGGCTGCTGCCGTTGCGGCGTCGATGGCGTCGCGCACGTCCTGGTGGGTGGCACCGGTGAAGCTGCCGATGATCGACGAGTGCTTGTGCGGTTCGACGACGTTCTCGACCGGGCCGTCGGCCTGTCGGTGAACGCCGCCGATGACCTGACGGATCTCCACCGGGGAACTCCGGAGCTCGCCCAGACGGCTGCGCAAGCGGGCCCGTTCCGGGCTACCCGGGGCGTAGGTGTTGACCGGCTCGTTGGTGGGGGTGGGGACGGATGTGACGGCGTCCATGGCTGCTCCTCGTATTCGGTGTGTGCTGCTCATTGAAGTCCCATCCGCAGCTCGTTCAATCAGCCCGTCGGCCAAAGAATTCGTGATCTACTTGTCCGTATGGCCAACACGGTGTCGCTGCGTTCGATGCTGACCTCGCTGCACAGCGCCGTCGTCGAACTGGTCCTGGCGCCGGCCGGAACGGAGATGGCAGTCGAGTCCGTCGCGTTGCTCGATGCCGACGACCTGCGGCTGCCTCCGGGAACGTCCTCCGATCTGACGCTGCTGGTGGGCGTGACCGAGGCCGATGTGGTGCGGTGGTTCGACGATCTCGCGTTGCGCCCGGTCGCAGACCGACCGCTCGCGGTGCTGACCAAAGTTGCCGGCTCGACTGCGCTGTCCCACGGTGCGCGGGAGACAGGTATCGCATTGGTTGCGGTGCACCAGCAGACACGGTGGGAGCTGCTGCTGTCGATGATGCGGGGAGTTCTGGATCAGGTTCGCGCCCAGGGCCCGGACGACGGATTGTTCGGAGCCGACACCGACCTCTACGAACTCGCGCAGACGGTGGCGTCACTGTCGAAGGGCATGGTGAGTATCGAGGACGAGCGCTCACATGTGTTGGCGTATTCGGCATCCGACGACGCGGCCGACGAACTGCGGACCCTGTCGATCCTCGGACGCGAAGGGCCGGCCGACTACCTGCGCAGACTGCACGAGCGAGGCGTGTTCGATCGACTCCGCCGCACCGACGACGTGATCGACGTGCCGGCCGATACCGAACTGGGAATTCGTCGACGCCTCGCCGTCGGAATCCGTCGGATATCCGGCAGCCCGACGACTCTCGGGACGATCTGGGTGCAGGGAGGGTCGCCCGCCCCGCGCTCGCCGCCGACGCCGACGCGGTGCTGCGTGGT
>NZ_BAOX01000224.1:0-8045 GCF_000813105.1 Rhodococcus sp. BS-15
CCTCGTGATTGACGGCACGCGATCTCGGTGTCCCGAGCGCCGTCGCCGGCCTCGATGCCGGTGCCGACGACTACCTGCCCAAGCCGTTCGCGCTCGAGGAACTGCTGGCCCGCCTGCGCGCGCTGCTTCGGCGTACCGCGATGGAAGCGGGCATCGACTCGGAGACCATGACGTTCGCGGACCTGTCGTTGGACCCGGTCACCCGTGAGGTCTCGCGCGCCGAACGTTCCATCAGCCTCACCCGGACCGAATTTTCGTTGCTCGAGATGCTGATGACCAATCCGCGCCGAGTGCTCACCAGAAGCCGCATCCTCGAGGAAGTCTGGGGTTACGACTTCCCGACGTCGGGCAACGCGCTCGAGGTGTACGTCGGTTACCTGCGGCGCAAGACCGAGGCGGAGGGGGAGTCGCGGCTGATCCACACCGTTCGCGGTGTCGGGTACGTCCTGCGCGAGACGCCTCCGTGATGGTCGCGTCGTTCGGGCGCAAATCGGCCGACGGTGTCGGCTCGTCGCCGACGGGGATGCGACCACCGATGCCCCTGACGCGATCGGTGTCGCTGCGGTGGCGGGTGACGTTGCTCGCGGCCTCCGTCGTCGCGATTGCGGTGGCGGTCATGGCCATTGCCGCGTACACGGTGGTCTCGCGAGCGCTGTACGGCGACGTGGACACTCAATTGCGCTCCCGCGCTTCGGCTCTGGCGGAGTCCAGTCTGGTGTCCTATGACCCGCGGTTCGTTGCCGGAGCCACGTTGTACAGCACCGATGTCAGTGTTGCGCTGATCTATCCGGACATGTCGAGTTACAACCCTCCCGGTCCCAAGGTGCCGATCGGCGATGCCGAACTCGCTGTGGTGAGTGGAGAACTGGAATCGTCGCTGCGCACGCTCGACGATCAGCGGGTGCTCGCACTACGCACCAAGGACGGCAGCACTCTCGTCGTCGCACAGAGACTGCTGCCCACCGGGGAAGTGCTCGACCGGCTGGCGTGGGTGCTGTTGATCGTCGGTGCCTGTGGAGTGGTGCTGGCGGCCGGAGCAGGTATGGCCGTGGGGCGCACCGGTTTACGGCCGATCGCCCGGCTGACGGCCGCAGCCGAACGGGTTGCGCGCACCGACGACCTCACGCCGATCCCCGTGACCGGCGACGACGAGTTGGCGCGTCTGACCGAGAGTTTCAACACGATGCTCCGCGCACTGGCCGAATCTCGAGGCAGGCAGAGCAGATTGGTCGCCGATGCGGGCCACGAACTTCGCACCCCGTTGACCTCGCTGCGGACCAACATGGAGTTGCTCATCGCGGCGGGACGCCCAGGAGCGCCGTCCATCCCGGACGAGGACATGGCCGAGCTGCGGACCGACGTGGTGGCGCAGATTCAGGAATTGTCCACCCTGGTGGGCGATTTGGTCGACCTGGCGCGAGAGGATGCGCCGGAGACGGTGTTCGAACGTGTCGATTTGGCCGATGCCGTCGAACGCAGTCTCGAGCGAGCACGCCGCCGCCGCAACGAAATCGACTTCGATGCGACGTTGATGCCGTGGTTCGTCTACGGCGATCAAGCAGGACTGTCGAGGGCCGTGCTCAATGTGCTCGACAACGCGGCCAAATGGAGTCCGAGCGGCGGTGAGGTGCGAATCGCGATGCGGCAGATCGGCGATGGCCTGCTGGAGCTGACGGTGGACGACGCAGGCCCCGGTATCCCCGAGGAAGATCGCGAGCTGGTGTTCGAGCGCTTCTATCGCTCGACGGCGTCGCGCTCGATGCCCGGATCCGGTCTGGGACTTGCATCGTGCGACAGGTGGTTGTCAAGCACGGCGGCACCATCGGGGTGGAGGTGTCCGAGCGGGGCGGCGCGCTGATCCGAATCGTGCTGCCCGGCGAAGGTGCTCCTGATCCCACGACACTCTCGGCAAACTGATAGCCGGATCTCAGCGCGCTCTCAGTACCGCCCTGCACAGTGAGTAGCAAGAAGGCGGGCGGACCTCTGGGTCCCTACTGAAGGAAGCAGCAACGATGAGCGACGACCGTAACGAATCCGAACAGAGCGGACAGGGTGCCGGTGGCGAGCAGCATCCGGCGGACCGGGCTTCGCGCGGCGACGAGCAGAGCTACTCGGCCCAGCAGCATCCGACGCAGCAGTTCCCGTCCCAGCAGGCGCAACCCCACAACGCAGGGTCGCAGCCGCCGCAGCAGGGCTACCCGCAGCAGTACGCCGGCTACGGACAGGGGGCCTACCAGCCGGCTTCGGGCCGTACGGTCAGCAGGGCGATCCGCAGCACGCCCAGGCTCAACCCCAGCACGTTGCGCCGCAGTCGAATTCGGCACCGAGCGCGGTGAAGTCCCGCCCGGGTCGGTCGGTGCTGGTGGCCGGAGCCATCGCGCTCGTTCTGGTCGGTGGCGGAATCGGCGGCGCGGTCGGTGCGATCGCCACCAACAATGCCAACGGCAGCGGCGGGGGAGTGTCCAACTCGTTGAACTCCACGGTCACTGCTGCCCAGCCCGCCGCCAACTTCCCCGACGGCTCGGTTCAGGCGGTAGCGAACAAGGTCCTGCCGAGCGTCGTGCAGATTCAGGTGAAGGGCTCTCAGGAAGAGGGTGAGGGCTCGGGCGTCATTCTCAGCAGCGACGGCTTGATCCTGACCAACAATCACGTCGCGACGGGAGCAGGTGCCAACGGCAAACTCTCCGTCGCGTTCTCCGACGGATCGGTCGCCGACGCGACGATCGTGGGTGCCGACTCGGTCTCGGACATGGCCGTCATCAAGGCCGAGGGCAAAACGAACCTGACGCCGATCGAACTGGGTTCGTCGTCGAACCTCGAAGTGGGCCAGCAGGTCGTCGCGATCGGCTCCCCGCTCGGCCTGGCGGGCACCGTCACCACGGGCATCGTGTCCTCGCTCAATCGGCCGGTGTCCACCTCGGGGGAGGCAGGCAATCAGAACTCGGTGATCGACGCCATCCAGACCGACGCTGCGATCAACCCGGGCAACTCCGGCGGTGCGCTCGTCAACACCGACGGACAACTGATCGGTATCAACACCGCGATCGCCACGCTCGGCGGCAGCCAGGGATCCGGAGCCAGAGTGGTTCCATCGGACTCGGGTTCGCCATCCCGGTGGATCAGGCCAAGCGCATCGCCGACGAGCTGACCACCACAGGCAAAGCCACCCAGGCCATGATTGGGGTGCAGGTGCCGTCGCAGGACGACGCCAACGGCGCAACCGTCGTCGAGGTCACCGAGGGGGGCCCGGCGGCAGCGGCAGGCATCCCCACGGGTGCGGTGATCACCAAGCTCGACGATCGCATCGTCTCGAGCGGTGACGCGTTGATCGCAGCGGTGCGCTCGCACGCTCCAGGAGATTCCGTCACCGTCACCTACACCGAGGGCGGCAGCGAGAAGACAGCGACGGTGACGCTCGGTACTGCGGAGCCCGTGGCGGCACAGCCGCAGACGCAGCGGCAGGAACAGCAACTGCCCTTCCAGATCCCGTCGCTTCCGGGCGGTCGCTGATGTTGCGAGAAGCAGGCAGGCGCGGCACGGTTGCAACGATTTACGCACAGCGTGAGCCGGGTAGGGGCCTTACTACTACGGTGAGCGGTATGGAACTCGACGCACCACTGGCAGGGCGCGCGTTGGTCGTCATCGTGGACGACCGAACAGCGCACAGCACCGAGAAGGACTCGAAGGGCCCGCTCGTCACGGAACTGCTGACCGAGGCAGGTTTCCTCGTCGATGGCGTCGTCGCCGTGACGGCGGACGAAGTGGACGTGCGGAATGCACTCAACACCGCGGTGATCGGCGGTGTCGATCTGGTGGTCTCCATCGGTGGCACGGGCGTCTCACCCCGCGATGTCACTCCGGACGTCACCGCTGAGGTGCTCGACCGAGAGATTCCGGGTATCAGCGAGGCGCTGCGATCGTCGGGGCTGGCGGCCGGTTCGCTGGACGCGGGTCTGTCCCGTGGGTTGGTCGGCGTGTCCGGTAGCACGCTGGTGGTCAATCTGGCCTCGTCGCGGGCTGCGATTCGCGACGGGATGGCGACGCTGACGCCACTGGCGAGTCAGGTCATCGCCGAGCTGTCGGGATTGGATGCATAGCGATACCGATGAGCGAAGAGCCGAACGACGATCGATCGGCCGAAGACGACGCGAGCCGGGCCCGAGCAGAACGGGCCCGGCTCGCTCGCATCTTCGGTGAGGTTCTGCCGGAGACCACCGGAGACGAGCGAGGAGACGGCGCAGGCACTGAATCCGGCGGCTCCTCCTCGGACGAATGGTTGAAGCAACAGCGACCACCTCATTACTTCTGATGTGATCCACAACACATTTATTGGCTCAGAATGACAGGTCTGTTAGTTACTCGTTTACCTGCCGTTAGCGGCCGGGCGGGCCGCTGAGGCCGAGGAACGGGGCGAACGTGGGCTATCCGGACTGTCTGTAGCACCGATCGAGCGCTTTCCTCGGTAGTGCCCGAATTGCTGTCTTCCCATATCAGGGCTGTTTTACCCACAGTTTCGATGTGTAACGGTTTGGCCTCTTCGGAAGATGGTGTGACGCGGGTTACCACCAATCGTCATGTGAAAGTTGTTCACGCCGCCGAAACACATCACGAGAGAGCAACTTTCCGACGCCGATCGTAGGGATTGTCACGATCAGGCATCTCCTCTAATGTTCCCCTCAGCTTCCGACAACCGGGGTGTGGGACCAACCGGTCCCGAGCCCCGAACTCGGAACTGAACAACAGGATGAGGCCGCCACGGTCGCATCCGGCTCGGGCTCGTCTGCACTGACGCAGGCGATCCAGTTCGAGGGTGAAAGCCACAAGCTTCCCCGTGCGACACCGCGCTGGGACTGAACATGATGAGGAATAAATGACGGAGATCCAGAAGTCGCGGCGTAGCCGGGGACTCAAGTCCATGAGCGCTGCGGTTGTCGCCGGCGCGTCGGTCGTCGGTCTGGTACTCGGTACCGGAACCGCGTCCGCTGCAGTGGACAGCACCAACACGGTCGTCGATGCCAACGGCAACGTCATCACCGTGTCGCTGTCCGACACCTTCATCAACAGCGTCTCGCCGCTCGACGGCAACCCGCTCACCCGTGAGTGGTTCGCCAACGGTGTCGCAGGCTGGACCGTCACCGGTCCCGACGCCGACGACTTCGAGGGCACCGTCGCCATCGGCTACCAGGTCGGCTACCCGGCCAGCATCGGTGGATCGATCACCTTCGGTTACACCACCCCGAACATCAGCGCAGAGTTCGACGTTCCGCTGGGCACCGAGCCCTCGGCTTCGATCTCGACGAGCGACCTGCTGCCGTCCGCTGGCTTCGAGGCCGAGATCGCTCCCGGACCCGGCATCGTCGACGCCACCGCTGCCTCGGGCAACATCCAGGGCACCGAAGGTGACGCCGAAGGCCCCTCCGGCACCATCCAGATCGCCAACGCTCACGGCACCGCTACCGGCATCCTCGGTAACGTCCGCGTCCGTCCGTACGTCTCCGTCACCAGCTCCACCGGTGATGTTGCTGTCACGTACGGCGCACCGTGGACCTTCAACTGATCTCGATCGGTTGATCAACAGCAGCACCCTCGGCTGACCTAGCCGAAATCGATTGGGCCCGCCCGGGTATCCCGGGCGGGCCTGATTGCTGTGTACCAGTAGAACCGAACGAATCGACACCGCAGGGCAATGCTTCGGTGCTGCCTGCGAGAAGGGGTCCGGGGGACCGACAATGAAAACGAAAGCTCTCTCTGCCGCCGCCTGCGCGGCATTTCTACTTCTGGCCGGATGTAGCAGCGATTCCTCGGATGCGGCATCGGGGGAGAATGCCGATACCTGCACGGCTTTCGCGACGTCGCACAATGACTTTGTCGCCACCGTCGAAGCCGTTCCCACCGATCAGGCCGGTGTCGAGACGTGGACCGCGGACAAAGCCGCTTCGCTGAGTGAATTCACCACCCAATCGGAGCAGGCGACAGGTGACGTCAAGAATGCTCTGACGACACTGGTGGCCGACCTGCCTGGCGATTCGTTGGAACTCTCCGAGCCGGACAGCGAATCCGGCCAGAAATTCGTCGACAATTCGATTGCCGTTGCATCGGCTTGTGAAGCGGATGGCACTGCCGTCACGCTCGACGAGTTTCCGCTGTTGAAGTTCTAGTTTCGGGGGAAATACTCGACGATGCCCTGCAATCCACGGATTGCAGGGCATCGTTGTGTCAGTCGAATGAATGGTGTGTGGAAAAGAGATCGCCGGATCATGTCGACGTCGGTACTCGATCGGTTTGTTGCATACATTGTGCATTCGGGGTGCGTTCTCTTGCTTTGTGTCAGCACAATTCGAGCGGTCGCTCCGAATACGGACGTCGAGTTGCGAGCGCGGGCGCTGTTTAGGTACTGCAAGCAGGGACGGTATCTGTGAGCTGCTGAAACATGCATCGATATTGCGTCCGTTGTGGATGCTTCGTACCGATTTGTACAGTATTCTTCTGCGAGAAAAGATGTCTCCCGATCGGTCCGGCCATCGGATGGGGCATCGGCCGGTCATATGAGGGGAATCATGAACAATATTCGTCACTCCGTGCTGCGCAAGGTAAGTCGAATCGCTGCAGTGAGCGCGGCGTCGGCCGTTGCCATCGGAATGCTCTCGGTCGGCGCAGCCAACGCCGATACGTTCGTTCCATTGCCGAACGGCGAGAAGGTTGCGGGGCCGTACAAGATCTCGCATGTCGACGAATCGGCTGTCATCTCGCCCGCGATCGCGAACAATCCTCTCAACCGGAACGGCTGGGTCACCGGCACCGCTACCGCCGACGTTCCCGAGGGAGTGAGCGGAACCCTCAAGACGGGCTACCTCGTCGGTTGCCAGCTCGACATGGATGATCTGAGCCTCGATATGAACGCGGGCTTCGGTATCGATGGCGGCAACACCAACATCATCACGCTGTTCCCCATCCCGTTCCTCATCGGCGGCGAGGGCGAGACCACCAACAAGTTCGAGGGCGGCGTCGGAGTCAACGTCCCCATCAAGGACAAGGAAGTGGCGCAGGTCGAGCTCGGCAGCAAGGACGTCAAGGGCCCGTTCACCGCGATTCAGTACCAGGATGTCGGGATCTCCGTGGAGAACTGCGGTGGCTACGCGCAGGCTCGCTCGTACACCACACTCGAGCTCACCGGCAACTACCGCTACAAGGGCACGCTCTACGGCCAGCCGTTCAGCCTCGGCTGAGCATCCCACCACTTCACTCACCCTCGCCTAGAGCGCGTTTCACTTTCCCAAAAGGGGTAGCTATGCAGAACACCACCACCATGCGGCGTGGACTCCAGACGGCCGCGGCCGGAGCCGTCGGCGCAATCGCGATCGGGTTCCTGTCCGCCGGAGCGGCCAACGCCGACACCTTCGTTCCACTGCAGGACAACGAGATCAGCAAGACGCTGATCGACGGAACCACCGTGACCGTCAAGGGATTCGGCCAGAGCGCGCTGATCTCGCCGTCGATGGGTGCCACACCTACCCAGCGCAACGTGTGGGTCACCGGCAACTACACCGTCGAGACCTCCAACGCCAGTGGCGGATCCATCGAGCCGGGCTTCCTGGTCGGCTGCCAGGTGGATTTCAGTGCCGCGATCGGTGCCGACGGAAACGCATCCTTCGGCCAGGGCAACACCATCGGCTTGGAGCCGGGCGACCTGAGCTCACTGACGATCAACCGCACGCAGCCGAACACCTACGACATCGGTGCAGGCGTCGAGCTGGCTCTCGCCCCCGGCCAGTTCAACGACGTCAAGCTCGTGGCCGACGAGAAGTCCGCGGAGATCGACGGTGTCACGGTCGCCACCGAGGTGTCGAACGAGTTCTCGTTCGACGGCAACGGCGGTGGCTACACCTACGCCGACGAAACCCTGAGCGTCGCTGGATGTGCCGGCTACGCCGAGGCCCGTTCCTACGTGAAGGTCACCATCGAGAACGATGCCGTCACGGCCTCCACCACACTATGGGGACAGCCGTTCAGCATCGGCTGACGCCACAGCCGAATTTCAACTGGGG
>NZ_BAOX01000223.1:0-8143 GCF_000813105.1 Rhodococcus sp. BS-15
TGGCGACCGCGCGCGCGCCGATCAGGGCGTCGTCCTCGCTCATCGCGCCCGACACGGTGATCCGCACCCGCTTGGTCACGCCCTCGGCGTCGGCCATCATCTGGTCGGCCAGGTCGTCGCACACCGCCAGGACCGCGGCGTCGAGTTCTTCCTGCGATGGTGCCACTCCGCTGGCCCCGGAAGAGAGCAGCAGCACGGTGTCGTTCGTCGAGGACGCGCCGTCGACGTCGAGCCGGTCGTAGGACATCCGGGTCGCCGCGCGCAGCGCCTTGTCCAACTGGTCTGCGGTGGCTACGGCATCGGTGGTGATGACGCTGAGCATCGTGGCCAACGACGGTGCCAACATGCCTGCCCCCTTGGCCATGCCGCCGACGTTCCATTTGTCGGCGTGATGAACAGCCGCCTGCTTGGGCACGGTGTCGGTGGTCATGATCGCGTACGCCGCATCGGTACCACCGGAAATGCCGCCTGCGAGTTCGTGTACCACCTCGGTCACGCCGGGCAGCAGCTTGTCCATCGGGAGCCGGTCACCGATGAGACCCGTCGAGCACACGGCAACCTCGATCGCCCCGGTCTCCGAACCCCAGTTGCTCAGTGCCGATGCGACTTCCTCGGCCGTGCGGTGCGAATCCTGAAAGCCCGGCGTACCCGTGCAGGCATTGGCACCACCGGAATTGAGAATCACCGCACGCAGCCGTCCGGTGGAGAGCACCTGCTGCGACCACAACACGGGCGCAGCCTTGACCTTGTTGCGGGTGAACACACCCGCCGCAGCGAAATCGGGGCCCTCGTTGAACACCAAAGCCAGATCGGACTTGCCACTTGCCTTGATCCCAGCCGGAATACCGGCGGCGCGGAAACCCGCGGGACAGGTGACACCCTGCGTGCGCACGAGCTTGCCCGCAACCATGCCGACGGCCTCCGCCTGGCTCCCGACGCTGCTCATGGCGCTACTCCTACGGTAGAGAGACCCTCGGTCTCGGTGATTCCCAGTGCAAGATTCATGGATTGGACGGCGGCTCCCGCCGTGCCCTTGGCCAAGTTGTCGATGGCCGCGATCACGACGAGCAAGCCTGCGTCCGCATCGACCGACACGCTCATCTGCACGGCGTTCGACCCGATGACCGAACCGGTCTGCGGAAGTCGTCCGGCGGGAAGCACGTGCACGAACGGCTCTGCAGCGTAGGCCTTCTCGTAGACCTCGACGGCCTGCGCCTGCGTGGCGGTGGTGATCGCGGTGCAGGTGGCCAGGATTCCGCGAGGCATCGGTGCGAGAACCGGCGTGAAGGACACCGCAACAGCGCTACCGGCGACGGCCGAGAGGTTCTGCACGATCTCGGGAGTGTGGCGGTGTGCGCCCGCAACCGCGTACGCCCGAACCGAACCCATCACCTCCGAACCGAGAAGATCGGCCTTGGGAGCTCGGCCTGCACCCGAAGTACCGCTGACGGCAACGATATTGACACGCGGCTCGATGATTCCTGCGGCGACAGCGGGTGCGAGCGCGAGAGACGACACCGTCGGGTAGCACCCGGGAACGGCGATGCGAGTGGCACCGACCAGCCGCTCCCGGCAGCCCGGCAACTCCGGCAAGCCGTACGGCCAACTGCCCGCGTGAGGACTCTTGTAGTACTTCTCCCAGGCAGCACCGTCGGTGAGGCGGAAATCGGCCCCGCAATCGATGATCACCACGGACTCGGGAAGCTGCAGCGCGAGTTCGGCGGACTTGCCGTGCGGGAGTCCCAGGAACACGACGTCGTGCCCGGCGAGTTCGTCGACGGTGGTCGGGGCGAGAACACGGTCTGCGAGAGGCAACAGATGGGGATGGAATTCACCCAGCGTCGCACCGGCATTGCCGCCCGCGGTCAGAGTGCCGATGACCAACGAACCGTCGCGCACTCCCGGGTGCCCGAGCAGCAATCGAAGAATTTCACCGCCGGCGTACCCACTTGCGCCCGCCACCGCGATGCGCCTCGGCGTGGCCTCCGAAATAGTCATGCGGTTTATTATGCAGCATCATGCAAGCTCATTCATGAACGGGTCCGGTGTGTCAGCGTCCGCCCATGGACTTGCGGATCTCGTCGAGCTTCCTCCGGCCGGCTTCCTGGCGTTCGTTCCACTGCTCGTCGAGGTCATGGCCCGCCCTCGACTCACGGTCCAACTCCTCCGCACCGACGGCTGTACCCGATCGCTGTTCCACCTTGTCGCGCACACCGTCCCACGTCGGCACCCCCGAATCGGTGAAGTCACCGATCGGCGCGCTCACCGCACCGGAACCGTATGCGGTACCGACAGGCAGGTCGTCGACCAGCTCCGCATCGATGATCCCCGGAACCGTGCCGCCGAGCGGAGCCCCCGGTGGTGGATCACCGAGCGGCTGGTCGATCCGCGGCTTCGTCACCTGCGGAACGTCCACGTCGGGAACCGTTCCGGGTGGCGCTCCGCGATCGGGCGTGATCGGCTCCGGCCGGGCAGTACCCAACTCGGCGGCCAGAGCAGACGCGGCAGCTGCCACCGGGGCGAGTCGCGGACGACCCGCCACGGCGGCAAGAATCTCCTCGATCACCTGAAGATCCGTCGCACCGTCTGTTCCGAGTTCACTCATGCGCTGCTCCCGTCACCCGTGGTACTCGTGACTCCACGCTACGGACACACGAGCCCGGGCGTGCACGGATCAACTACTCAGCTGCGCTGATTCAACTGCGCAGCTGCGCGCCGACAGCCTTCGATGCCGCTTCGACCGCCGCATCGCGCGCAGCCGTCGCCTGATCCTCGGTCAAGGTGCCGTCGGCTCCGCGGAAGCGCAGCGCGAACGCCAGTGACTTGCGGCCCTCACCGACCTGTTCACCCTCGTAGACGTCGAACAGTCGGATCGACTCGAGCAGGTCGCCACCGCCGATAGTGAGCGCGGCTTCCACCGACGCCGCGGGTACGGACGCGTCGACCACCACGGCCACGTCCTGGAGCACCGCCGGATACGGCGACACCTCGGGGGCAGGCAGCGACTCGACCACCGGGAGGGCACTCAAGCTCAGCTCGACGGCACACGTACGCGGCGGCAAGCCGGACCGCTCGAGGACCGCCGGATGCAGCTCACCCGCGTATCCGACGACCTCGCCGTCGAGCAATACCTCGGCACACCGACCGGGATGCCACGGAAGATGTTGAGCGGCACGAAGATCGACGTTCACCCGGCTGCCTCGGCAACTGTGCGTACTGCAGCGAAAGCGTCAGCTGCTTCGGCGGCGCGGCCGGGGCCCCAGGGACCCGAGAACTCACGCTGACCGGTGAGCACCGCTCCAACGTGGACCGGCTGCGCAGGCAGCGAACCGCGCAGCATGGCTATCTGGTCGTCGGTAGGGCGGCGATCGACGGGCAATGCCTCCACCGCGGCAGTGGCGTCGTCCCGGAGCACCACCTGGGCAATTCCGAACAGCGAGACGTCTCGCTGACCGCGGGCGATGTTCCTACCGAGCATCTCGAGCAAACCGGGAAGCACCGTCGTCGCAAGCTCGGGACGGTCGGCCTCGAGCGGATTGAGCACCGAGGTGGTGGCGCGCCGAGGATCGTCTGCGTCGAGACCCCAGGTGTCGAAGATGCCCTTGGGCAGGAATACCGGAGGCAACACCTCGACGTACCCGGCGTACGCGAGTGCCTTGCCGACGGCGCGCCGTCGCTTCTGTTCGGCGGTGAGGCCACGACCTCCCGGGGCCGACGGCAGTACCGACGGGATCTGTTCGAGTCCCTCGAGTCGCAGCACCTCTTCGACCAGGTCGGCACTCTGCACCAGATCCGGTCGCCACGACGGCGGCGAGACGATCAGCTGGCCGTGCCCGGCGTCGCCGACCGACACCTCGACTCCGCACCCGATCTGTGTCAACCGACGAGCAGCGGTCCCGTTGGGGTACTCCACACCGGCGATCCGGTCCGGCAAGTCGAAGTCCATCGTGACCGTGGCGTACTCGGTCGACTCCCCGACGTCGGTCAGCACCGGCTCGATCCGGCCGCCCGCGATCTCCACCAGTAGCTGCGCCGCACGATCGAGCGCCGCGACGGGAAGCGCAGAATCGACTGTTCGCTCGAAACGCTTGCTCGCCTCGCTGGTGAGCTTGTGGCGACGACCGGTTCTGAACACCGCAAGCGGATCGAATGTTGCAGCTTCGAGGACGACCTCGGTGGTTGCGTCGTCGACTTCGGTCGACGCCCCGCCCATGACACCCGCCAGGGATATCGCTCCCGATCCGTCGGCGATGACGACGTCCTCGGGATCGAGCGAACGCTCGACGCCGTCCAGAGTGGTCAGCTTCTCCCCCGCCTTCGCACGACGAACCACGATGTCACCGTCCAGCTTGCCGGCGTCGAACGCGTGGAGCGGCTGGCCGAGTTCGTGAAGCACGTAATTGGTGACATCGACGGCCGCGGAGATCGGGCGCACGCCGGCCAGGAGCAATCGACGCTGCATCCACCACGGAGTCGTTGCTGTCGGATCGATACCTACGACCTTGCGCAACGCGAATCGTGATGCGCCCGAATCCGGTTCGACGGTGACCGACCATGCGTCACCGGTGACCTCGGTGGGAACCGTTCGCGCGGGGTCCACGTACGGCAGGTCGAAACTGCACGCCAGTTCACGGGCAAGACCGCGAACCGAGAAGGCATAGCCGCGATCCGGGGTGACGTTCAGCTCGATGACCGAATCTTCCAGACCGAGAACCTCTTTTGCGTCATCGCCCGGGTTGGCTGTGCCCTCGGGCAGCACCAGAATTCCGGAGTGATCTCGGCCGAGTCCGAGCTCGAGCGTCGAACAGATCATGCCGTTGGAATTGCGGCCGTACGTCTTGCGCGACGCAATGGCGAACCCCCCGGGCAGCACACTGCCCGGCAGAGCGGCCACGATCAGATCGCCCTCCGCGAAGTTTCTCGCACCACAGACGATTTCATGCGGCTCGTCGGTTCCGACGTCGACCAGGCAGAACCGAATCGGCTTCTTGAACTCCGTGAGCTCTTCGATCGAACTCACCCGACCCACCACCAGTGGTCCGGTCACGTTGTCCAGGGACTCGAGCTCTTCGACCTCGAACCCGACCCGCACGAACCCGGCGTCGAGTTCCTCGGGCGAGACGGCCCAGTCGGGTGTCCCCGCGTGCAGAACCTCGGTCAGCCAGGATTGTGGGACTCGCACGTGTACTCAGCTCTTTCTTGTATCCGAGAAGAAGTGGGGCGGGTGTGACGCGGCGTCAGGCCTGAACGCCGAAGGGCAGCGTGAACCTGACATCGCCCTCGACGATGTCGCGCATGTCCGGGATGTCGTTGCGGAACTGCAGCGTCCGCTCCAAGCCCATGCCGAATGCGAATCCGGTGTACACCTCGGGGTCGATACCGCTGGCCTGCAACACCTTCGGGTTGACCATTCCGCAGCCACCCCACTCGACCCAACCCGCCCCGCCCTTCTTCTTCGGGAACCACACGTCGACCTCGGCCGACGGCTCGGTGAACGGGAAGTAGTTGGGACGCATACGAGTGCGGGTGTCGTTACCGAACAACGCTTTCGCGAAAGCATCCAGTGTTCCGCGCAGATGCGCCATGGTCAGGCCTTTGTCGATCGCGAGACCCTCGACCTGGTGGAACACCGGAGTGTGCGTCGTGTCCAGCTCGTCCGTGCGGAACGTTCGTCCCGGGCAGACCACGTAGATGGGAAGCTCACGCGAGAGCATCGATCGCACCTGCACCGGCGAGGTATGGGTACGCAAGACCTGCCGCGATCCCTCGGGCGCGATGTGGAACGTGTCCTGCATCGTGCGGGCCGGGTGGTCGGGCAAGAAGTTGAGCGCATCGAAGTTGAAATGCTCGGTCTCGACCTCGGGGCCTTCTTCGACCTCCCAGCCCATGCCGACGAATACGTCGGCCACTTGCTCGGCAATGATCGTGATGGGGTGCCGGGCACCGACGGGAGCTCGGTCGGTCGGCAGTGTGACGTCGATGGTTTCGGCGACCAGGATGGCGGCGTCACGCTCGGCCGACAGCACGGCGCGTCGCTCGTCGAAGGCCTTCTGCACTCGATCGCGCGCTGCCTTGACGCGTTTGCCCGCGTCCGCCTTCTGGTCCCCCGGGATCGCACCGAGTGCGCGCTGCGCCAGCGCCAACGGAGCCTTGCCGCCCACATGGTCGATCTTGACCTTGGTCAGAGCATCGAGGTCCGACGCGTCGGCGAACGCCTGCTCGGCCGAGTCCACTGCGGATCCGAGCGCGGACTCCTCGAGAACGCTCGGATCTACCGGCTCGGTTCCGACATCTTTCTTCGCCACGACAGCTGCACTCCTCGAGTAATAGTCGGTGTCTGCCACGAAGGGTCGTTGCGCAGGCTTCACTCCTGCGCAACAAGGATCGTTGCGCAGGCTTCACTCCTGCGCGGAGCAGACAGGTATCGATCCTAGGCGAGACCTGCTCACGGAGTTTCGGAGCGTCGCTGCGCCCTGGCACTGGCGTACAGGCAGATCGCCGCGGCGGTTGCCAGGTTGAGGCTCTCGGCGCGGCCGTGGATCGGGATTCGAATCCGGTGATCGGCGTCGCGTGTCACCGACTCGGGCAGCCCGTGGGCCTCGTTGCCGAACAACCACGCGGTCGGTTGCGTGAGCAGTTCGTCGGCGTCGTCCAGGTCCACTTCGCCGTCGGCGGCCGTGGCGACGATGGTCAGACCCGCTCTGCGCAACGCGTCGATTCCGGACTCGATCGATCGCTCCCGAGCAATGGGCAGATGGAACACGCTGCCTGCAGAGGCGCGGACGCATTTGCCGTTGTGTGGGTCCACCGAGTCGCCCAGCAGCACGACCGAATCCGCTCCGGCCGCGTCGGCGACGCGAATGACCGTCCCGGCATTGCCCGGCTCTGCCATCTCCACCGGTACGGCCACCAACCGCGGTGTTCCGGCCAGCGCACGGTCGATCGGAACGTCGACCAACTCGGTGACTGCGATCAGGCCCTGCGGGGTGACGGTGTCGGACAATGCCTTCGCAGCACGGTCGGTGATCGGATGAACTCGTGCGCCGCCGGCCTCGACGGACGCGATGAGGTCATGGTGGCGCTCGAGGGCATCCGCGGTGAAGAACAGATCACGAACCAACCGTGACTGCGCCGCCTCGGACACAGCATTGAAGCCTTCGGCGAGAAAGAGCCCGGTCTTCTTGCGTTCCGCGGCTCGAGCGAGCTTGACGGCCGAAACGACCCGCGGAGTTCGCTCGGTCAGCGAATCCACGGGCCGTTTCGGTGTTGAGTCGTCGTACGTCGACTCGCTCAGGCTGCTTCTCCGGCCGGAGCGTTGACATCGGCAGGCAATGCAGCCTTGGCGATGGCGACCAGGCTGGCGAACGCAGCAGCATCCGACACAGCGAGCTCGGCGAGGATCTTGCGGTCGACCTCGACGCCCGCGGCCTTGAGGCCCTGGACGAAGCGGTTGTACGTGATGTCGTTGGCCCGAGCTGCAGCGTTGATACGCGTGATCCACAGCTTGCGGAAGTCACCCTTACGCGCGCGGCGGTCCCGGTAGGCGTAGGTCAGCGAGTGGAGCTGCTGCTCCTTGGCCTTGGTGTACAGACGTGAGCGCTGTCCGCGGTATCCCTTGGACGCTTCGAGAATCGAACGGCGCTTCTTCTGGGCGTTGACGGCCCTTTTTACGCGTGCCACTGGTAAATCCTGTCGATCTGGGGGCTTGTGAAACCCCGAATGGTAATGGGATGAAGCCGACCGTTATCGGTCGGCGGCCGGTCCAGATCAGATGCCGAGCAGGCGCTTGATCCGCGGGACGTCGGGCTTCTTGACGACGGCGACACCATCGAGGCGACGAGTCACCTTGGTGGGCTTGTGCTCGAGCAGGTGGCGACGGCCGGCCTTCTGGCGCAGGATCTTGCCGCTGCCGGACACCTTGAATCGCTTCTTGGCACCACTGTGGGTCTTCTGCTTGGGCATGAAATCCTCTTCTTCTTCTGATAGCTCTTCGGTGGTGCATGGCACAGCCGTACATCGCTACGGAAAACCTGTGCACCGAAGCAGGTGTAGGGCTGTCTTACTGGTAGAGCGCGAGGCTCAGTTGGTCTGCGCCGGAGTAGCCGGAGCTGCTGCGGCCGGTGCCTCGGCAGCCGGGGCTGCG
>NZ_BAOX01000222.1:0-8234 GCF_000813105.1 Rhodococcus sp. BS-15
TCCGCCGCCGACGCCCAACTGCGCCGCGACGTCGTCCACCACGCGGTCGTTCGCCGTCGCGGTGGTCGCGAGCACGGGGATACCGTCGCGCAACTCGGCGATCAGAGTTCTGATCCGTCGGTAGTCGGGCCGGAAATCGTGGCCCCAGTCGGAGACGCAATGTGCTTCGTCGACCACGACGAGGCCGGCGTCCCCGGCCAAGGACGGCAGCACCTGATCGCGGAAATCGGGATTGTTCAATCGCTCCGGACTGACCAGAAGCACGTCGAGTTCACCGGAGTTGACCTGCTGATGGATGTCGTCCCACTCGGTCATGTTGCCGGAGTTGATGGTCCCCGCGCGGACGCCTGCCCGCTCGGCCGAGGCAACCTGGTTGCGCATCAGCGCCAACAACGGAGAGACGATCACCGTCGGACCCAGGCCCTGTGCGCGCAGCAGCTTCGCCGCGATGAAGTAAACCGCCGACTTGCCCCAACCGGTCCGCTGCACCACCAGCGCCCGCCGCCGGTGCACGACGAGGGCCTCGATGGCTGTCCACTGATCTTCGCGCAGGACCGCATCCGGGCCGGCGAGTTCGCGCAACAACTCCTCGGCGCTCTCGCGCAAGTTCCCGGTCGTGGACTCCGTGGTCGTTGTCATAGGCTCCATCGTGCAGTAAGCATCCGACATCAAACGCGGGCCGGTCGGAAACGGTCGGACCGTGCAGTCCGAGAGGATCAGCGGTGGTCGATCCCGATTCCGATTCGATGCCGGCCGACCAAGGACCCGTGCACCGTCACTTGTGGGCACTGGCAGCGGTGTTCGCAGGCGGAGCGGCGGGTACGGCAGTTCGCTACGTGATCGAGGAGCAGCTCCCGCATTCGGCGTCGCAGTGGCCCACAGCAACCTTCGGGATCAACATCGCCGGCGCATTCGTGCTGGGCCTTCTCCTCGAGTCGCTGGTACGCGGCGGGCCCGATGCAGGAATTCGGCGCAGGCTGCGGTTGCTGGGAGGTACCGGGTTCTGCGGCGCGTTCACCACGTACAGCACCTTCGCCCTCGAGACGGTGGAAGGGTTTCGGAGTGGGTTCACCGGTCTGGCAGTGGCCTACGCAGTGGTCAGCGTGATTCTCGGAATACTTGCAGCCTGGGCCGGAATCGCACTGGCAAGCAGGGTGGTTCGGTGATCGCGCTGTGGGTTGCGGCGGCCGGCGGGCTGGGGGCAGTCGTTCGCTTCGTCGTCGATGCGGAAGTGAAGTCACGTCTCCCGGCGCGAACGAGCTTTCCCTGGGCGACGATCGGCATCAACGTGTCCGGGTCGTTCCTGCTGGGCGTGCTGGCCGGATGGGTGATGTTCCGAGCCGGCTCGACCGACATTCACGCCGTCATCGGCACCGGGTTCTGCGGCGGGTACACCACCTTCAGCACGGCGAGTGTCGAGACCGTGCGGTTGCTACAACAGGGGCGTCGCCGCGATGCCGCCGTCAACGCGACAGTCGGCCTGCTTGGGTCCGTACTGGCATGCGGCGGCGGCCTTGCGCTCGCGTCGTCGATGTGAGGGCCTGGTTCACGCCTGACTGACGCGCACCATGTTGCCGGCAGGGTCACGGAATGCCGCGTCGCGCACACCCCACGGCTGACTCGTCGGTTCCTGCAGAATCTCGGCGGTGCCTGCCGCGCGAATTCTCTCGAAGGCCGCGTCGAGGTCGGTGGCACGAAACAGCAGGCCCGGAAGCTCACCCTTGGCGAGCAGGGCGGCGATCTGATCGCCGAGTTCCTGCGAGCGGCCCGCGTGGGGCTGCGAGAGAACGATCTCGATCTCGGGTTGATCGTTGGGAGACAGAGTGATCCAGCGGTAGCCGTCGCCCTCGACTTCGCTCTTGACCGCGAGGCCCAGCGCATCGCGGTAGAACGCCAGCGAGGCATCGGGGTCGTCGGTGTAGACGTGTACGTGGCTCAGTGAAAGTGTCATGGAGAAAGGCTAGGACGCCCCGGCCGTCGATGCTTCTTCGATTCTGCTCGGTTCGGTGGCAGCAACGGTGCCTCGCATCGGCCGACCCAGAATCATGGCAGTACACGTCGGCACCGCCTGGCTGCCACGGTGGTCGCGGGCGCGGTATGCGCTCGGTGTCTCGCCGACGATCTCGGTGAACCGCGAACTGAACGATCCGAGACTGGTACAGCCCACCGCGAAGCACGCCTCGGTGGCGGTCACATCGCCGCGGCGCAGCAAGGCCTTGGCGCGTTCTATCCGTCGAGTCATCAGATGGGCGTAGGGCGTCTCACCGTAGGCCACGCGGAAGCGGCGACTGAAATGGGCGGTGGACATCAGTGCCGTGCGAGCCAGAGTGGGGACGTCGAGTGGCTCGGCGAATTCGCGATCCATCCGGTCGCGCGCCCGGCGCAGACGTCGAAGCTCCTCGAGGTCGGTGGCGTTCATCCTGCGGCCGCATCGCGCAGTGCGTCGATGTCCTCGCGAGTGCCCGAAGACGTACTCGCACCCGGCCTGGTTGCGGCGAAAGAGCCTGCAACGCAGGCCCATTCGACTGCCTTGCGTGGACCGTCGAACCAGGACGCGGCCAGTGCTCCGGCAAATGCATCCCCGGCCCCGGTGGTGTCGACGGCGTCGACGCGCGGAGCGGAGACCTCGAACGATTCCGAGCCGCGATATCGAGCGCCTCTGGCACCGAGTGTGGTGATCACGTGCGTCACCTCGTTCACTCGGTTTCCGAGACGGGTTTCCTCGGCCTCGTTGACCACGAGCACGTCGGTGGCCGCCACCAGCGCGTCGGGCAGATCCTGAACCGGTGACGGGTTCAGCATCGTCACCACGCCGCGAGAGCGTGCGTGTTCGAATGCGGTCACCACAGTGGCGAGGGGAATCTCCAACTGACACAGGAGAATATCGGCGTCGGAGATGGCGGCGAGATCGTCGTCGGTGAGGTCGCGAACGCGTTCGTTGGCCCCGGGGACCACGACGATGCTGTTCTCGGCGTGATCGTCGACGGTGATGGCGGCGATTCCGCTCGAACCTGCTGCCGTGCGCAGTGCGCGGTCGTCCACGCCCGCGTCCGACAGCGTCCGGCGCAGCGTGTCGCCGAACTCGTCGTCTCCGACCGCTCCGATGAACGACACCATAACGCCGGCTTTGGCGGCGGCAATGGCCTGATTGGAGCCCTTGCCACCCGGTGAGGTGGTGAACGATGTGCCCAGCACTGTTTCGCCGGGATCGGGCAGGGAAGGCGTCCGGGTGATCAGATCCATGTTGACGCTGCCGAGAACGACGATGCGGGGGTTCGAGGCGGACACCGACGAACTGTATCGCTCCGACGGGTGCACCCGCCCCAGTACTGCCAATTGCAGATTGTTGACAATCTTATTTCGGTGGGTGACGATGGCAGGCATGACAGCGTCGACTCGCACCCACCTCAGCCCGGCACTCAAGCAGGCGACCCCGATCGTCGTCGATCACGGAAAGGGCAGCTGGATCGTCGGCACGGACGGGCGCAAGTACCTCGACTTCACCACCGGGATCGGCGTGACCAGCACCGGACACTGCCATCCGCGCGTGGTGGAGGCTGCCCGCGAGCAGGTGGGCAAGATCATCCACGCGCAGTACACGACCGTCATGCATCAGCCACTGCTGGCGCTGACCGACAAGCTCGGCGAGGTACTACCGGCCGGGCTGGACAGCGTCTTCTACGCCAACTCCGGCTCCGAGGCCGTCGAGGCATCGATTCGGTTGGCGCGCATGGCGACCGGACGGCCCAACATCATCGCCTTCCACGGAGGGTTCCACGGACGCACGGTGGCGGCTGCGTCGTTGACCACCGCGGGCACCAAGTTCCGCTCCGGCTTCTCGCCGATCATGGGCGGTGTGCACATCGCGCCGTTCCCGTACGCCTTCCGGTACGGCTGGGACATGGACACCGCAGTGGCTTTCGCGCTCAAGGAACTCGACTACCTGCTGATGACGATGTCCAGCCCCGCCGATACCGCCGCGTTCATCATCGAACCGGTACTCGGTGACGGTGGTTATCTGCCCACGCCTCCGGAGTTTCTCGAGGGACTCCGCGAACGCGCGGACACCCACGGGATCGTCCTCATCGTCGACGAGGTGCAAGCAGGCGTGGGACGCACCGGAAAGTTCTGGGGCCACCAGCATTCGACGATCACACCCGACATCGTCATCACCGCAAAAGGTCTGGCCAGTGGATTTCCCATCTCGGCGATCGCGGCATCGACCGAGTTGATGGGCAAGGCGTGGCCCGGATCGCAGGGCGGCACGTACGGCGGCAATGCCGTCGCCGCTGCGGCGGGTGTCGCGACGCTCGACGTCGTGCGTGAGGAAGGTCTGGTCGCCAACGCCGCCGCGCAGGGCCGAGTTCTGCTCGACGGCCTCCTCGCACTGAAGTCCGAGCACTCGGCCATCGGTGATGCACGTGGACTCGGCTTGATGCAGGCACTCGAATTCGTCGACAGCGCAGGAAATCCCGATGCCGCGGCCGCCCTGCGCGTGCAACAGGGTGCGATCGATGAGGGGCTGTTGCTGCTCACCTGTGGCGCGCTCGGCAACGTGGTCCGGATCATCCCGGCGCTGATCGTGAGCGACGACGAGATGCGGCAGGGCCTCGACGCGTTGTCGCGCACGCTGAAGAACGTGCTGTGACGGCTGCTTCCGTTCGATCCCCAGTTTCCGCACTCGTGCAGGAAGTGCGCGAACTGGGGATCGAGATCGACGACTCGACTCGGCGGCTAGCCGAGTACTCCTACGACGCCTCGAACTACCGAATTCCGCCTGCCGCTGTGGTTTTTCCGCGCAGCACTGACGATGTTGTTTCAGTTATGGCTCTGTGCGGGGCCGCGGGAGTCGCAGTCATCGGCCGCGGCGGCGGAACGTCCATGGCGGGCAACGCGATCGGCCGCGGAATCGTGCTCGACTTCTCCCGCCACATGAATCGCGTGATCTCGGTGGACATCGACTCGCGAACGGCGGTGGTGGAACCGGGAATCGTGATCTCGGAGTTGCAGCGAGAGTTGACGGCGCGCACTGCTGGAGCATTCACGTTCGCACCCGACCCGTCCAGCAAGACACGCGCGACGGTCGGCGGGGCGGTCGGCAACGACGCGTGCGGCAACCATTCGGTTCGCTACGGCCGAACAGCCGACCACACGGTGGCCATGGACGTGGTGACTGCCGACGGGCACCTACTCCGGGTGACCCGTAGCGGTGTGGAGGCAGTGCATTCGGAGGATGCGGCGGCAACCGATGCGGCCGAACGCATCTCGCGCGAGCTGCACTCGCTCGCGGCCGACAACCTCGCGCTCTTCAGAGTCGAACTGGGCCGCATACCACGCCAGGTCTCCGGATTTCACCTGTCGCATCTGCTGCCCGAGAACGGATTCGACGTCGCTCGTGCACTCGTCGGAAGCGAGGGCACGTGCGCGGTGATCGTCTCGGTCACCGTCGCCGTCGTGCCCGTACCGCAGGCTGCGCTGTTGCTCTGCCTCGGCTACGACGACGTGGTGGCTGCTGCAGCGACGTGATTGCCATTCTCGAGTTCTCGCCTGCCGCAGTGGAAGGTATCGACGACAACATCGCCCAGACCATGGAGTACCGGCGCGGACCGGACTCCGTCCGCGGTCTGCCTGCGGGAAACGCCTGGCTCTACGTCGACCTCGACGGAGCCGATACCGCCGAGGTGGAGAACAAGGCCGCCCGTCTGCTCGAGGCGCTCGGTCTGCTCGGCCGCGTCAAGGAAGGCCGCATCGTCACCGACCCGGCCGATCGAACAGCGCTCTGGCGAGTGCGCGAGGATGGCGCGGGCCTGGCGACCCGCCTGGCCAGCGGAGTCGAGTCCTGGGGTGGCTGGGAGGACGCCGCCGTCGCACCCGAGAACCTGTCCGCCTATCTCGCGGACCTCAACGTGCTTCTGGCCGAACACGATCTGACCGGCGTGATGTACGGACACTTCGGTGCCGGCTGCATGCACGTGCGCATCACGTTCGATCAGCGCACCGACGCCGGACGACGGGTGATGTACGACTTCCTGCGCGCCGCCGCGCGGGTGGTCGTCAAGCACGGCGGCAGCCTGTCCGGCGAGCACGGCGACGGCAGGGCTCGCTCGGAACTGCTGCCGGTGATGTACTCACCCCGCATGCTCGACGCGTTCGCGCGGTTCAAGCGCATCTGGGATCCGCGCGGGATTCTGAACCCGGGGTCGATCACCGATCCGGAACCGATGATGGACAACCTGATGCTGCAGGGCATCCCACCGCGGGAATGGAAGACCACCTTCGATCTGCACCAGATCGGAACGCGGGCAGATCTGGATCCCTTCGTGCACGCAACTCAGTCGTGCGTCGCGTCGGCAAATGTCGCACCGCGTCGGGAGGCGTCATGTGCCCCAGTTTTCGCGCGACGGGCGATGAGAAGGATTCGACGCGGGGCCGGGCACGAGTGCTGCAGGAGATGGTGCGAAGCTCGCCGACCGTTGCTGACGGGTGGGCCTCGAAGGATGTGGCCGAATCGCTCGACCTGTGTCTGTCCTGCAAGGCCTGTTCGTCGGATTGTCCGGTCGGAGTGGACATGGCGACGTACAAGTCCGAGTTCCTCGACCATCACTATGCGGGGCGACTGCGTCCGCTCTCGCACTATTCGCTGGGCTGGTTGCCTCGCTGGCTGAAGGTGACGCAGCGAACGGCACCGTTGCTCAACCGTCTGCTCACCCCGCGCATCGCGGCACTGGCGGCTCGACTCGGTGGGCTGACCACCGAGCGGCCGTTGCCGCGCTTCGCGTCGGCCAAGGAGTTGGCTCACGAAGTACGGATCGGCGGCGGCCGCGACGCGGAAGTCGTGTTGGTCGTCGACACGTTCACCCAGGGCTTTCGCCCGGAGGTCGCGGGTGCGGCGCAGCGGGTGCTAGAGGACTCGGGTCGCAGCACCGAATGCCGGACCGACGTGTGCTGCGGTCTGACCTGGATTTCGACGGGCCAGCTCGAGGCCGCCCGCAAGCACCTCACGAAAGCCGTTGCTGCACTGGATGACGGCACCGACCGACCGATCGTCGTCACCGAACCTAGCTGCGCTGCGGCGTTCCGCAAGGACATGCCGGAGCTGGTTCCCACTGCGGCCGCGAGACGGGTCGCGGCGCGGGTGCAGAGTTTCGCGGGCGCGGTGATCGATCAGGCTGCCGCCGGGTGGGTGCCCTCGGCCGAGGTGCCCGATTCGGTGACGGTACAGACGCACTGCCACGAATACGCGGTGTTCGGCAACGCCACTCAGCGCACGGCATTGGCTTCCGTCGGTATCGAGGCGGTACGGGAGGCCACCGGATGTTGCGGGGTCGCAGGGAATTTCGGCTTCGAGGCTCGGCACTACGAGCTGAGCATGGCCGTCGCCGAGCAGGCCCTCGCGCCTGCGGTTCGTGCGGCCGAGCCCGACACCCCGATTCTGACCGACGGATTCTCCTGCCACATGCAGGTGCGTCAACTCACCGGTGACCTGACGAGCGATGCGTCCGTACACCTGGCGCAGATACTCGATCCACGTTCGACGAAAGGACCGCGGCCATGACCGCCAGTTCGACCACCAGCCTCACTCGCCCCACCATCACTGCTCCTACCGAACTGTTCATCGCAGGCGCGTGGACCCCCGCAGCATCCGATGCCCGGTTCGATGTCATCGATCCCGCCAGCGGCGAGGTCATCGCCAGGGTCGCCGACGGCAGCATCGACGATGCCGAGAACGCCATGGCTGCAGCGGTCGACGCCGCCGCCGACTGGGCCGCGACACCGCCGCGTGCACGCAGCGAAATCCTCCGCAGAGCATACGAATTGATCATGGCGCGGTCGGAGGAGCTCGCTGCGATCATCACCGCGGAAATGGGGAAGCCACTGGCCGATGCTCGCGGTGAGGTGGCGTACGGAGCCGAGTTCTTTCGCTGGTTCTCCGAGGAGGCGGTACGCATCTCGGGCGATCACACCCTCACCGGAGATGGGAAGAACCGCATCGTGGTCACCCGCGCACCGGTGGGACCGTGCATTCTCGTCACTCCGTGGAACTTCCCGTTGGCCATGGGCACTCGTAAGATCGGCCCGGCGTTGGCGGCAGGGTGCACCGTGGTGTTCAAGCCGGCCGAGCAAACGCCGCTGACAGCACTGGCTCTGGCCGGGATCCTGCACGATGCGGGTGTTCCGGCGGGAGTGGTCAATGTCGTGACCACCACCGACGCGTCGGGTGTCGTGGGTTCGTG
>NZ_BAOX01000221.1:0-8306 GCF_000813105.1 Rhodococcus sp. BS-15
GACACCGCGATGTCGCCGTTGCCCGCCGGGGTGATGCCCTGATTCCTCAACTCGTCCAGGAAACTCTGACCGCGGTCATCGATCTGACTTTCCGTCGGCCCCGGGAAATCGTCCGGGACGGGCTGAGGCTGCTCCGGCGGCGCGGTGGCCGCCTCACCCGGGCTCGTGGTCGGCGCAGCGGTGGTGGTGGACTCGGCAGCCGACGTCGTCGAACTCGCCTCGGTCGTCGACTCGGCGGCGAGGTGGTGCTCGTCGGCGCTCCGGTCGCCGTCGAGTCGTCACTCCCGCAGGCCACCAGCATCGAACTCGCCGCCACGGCGAACACACCGAGCGACAGAGTCCTGGTGAGGGAATTACGCATCATCGATCGAAATCCTTCGGTCGTCGGGTTCGCAGGCGAGACTACCGCCGCGCTCTGTGAGAACTCTGAGCTGCTATCCGCAGGTTCTACGGCGCGATCGTGGCAACGCCGTCCTTCAGCGTGATGATGCCGAACTGGAAGTTCTGCTGCTTGCCACCACCGTCGATGTCGAACTGATCACTGGTGGGGTAGCCCAACCGGCCGCCCTCGTAGCCGACCGATCCCCATGCGTCGAAGATCGGACCGTACGGTGTTGACCAGGCTCCGCTGAGCGGACTCCAGTAGATGTTGCCCGTCTCGAACTGGTTGAAGCGTCCGCCGTCCCTGATCGGGCCGAGCTCGTTGGACTTGGGGAACCCGAGAGCTCCACTCTCCCAACCCAATTCGCCGTACTTGCCCAGAATCATGCCCTGCACCGAGTGCACACCTGCATCGGGAGAGGTGTAAATGGCACCGATCTCGAAGCCCTGTACCGATCCGGGCTTGTTCGGCGTTTCGACCTCGTCGAGCACCGGGTAGCCCAGCGGTCCGCCCTCGTAACCCTGGGCAGCCCACTCGTCGAGCACAGCACCCTTGACCGCGTGCGCGCCGGTCTGCGGCGTGAAGTAGACCATGCCGTTCTGGAAGGCGTTGAACCGTCCACGGCCGTCGGGAGTACCGATCTCGCCGGTCGTCGGGAACCCGAGAGCGCCCTCTGGGCCCCCGTTGCCCTGGTAGATGCCACCGATGGCACCGGCGACGACCTGCGCACCGGTATCGGGGGTGAAGAAGACCCGGCCGAAGGTGAAGTCCTGAGCGCGACCACCGGCCACGTTGTACTCGGCGGTCAAGCACGGGCCGAGCCACGAATTGGCACCGCTCGCGTTGCCGATCAGTCCGGCGACGCTGCACGCGGGCTTGTCGACCTCGACACCGAGTGCGGTGGCGAGCTGCGGCCACAGCTGATGCAGCTCGAACTGCCAGTACGGCCACGAGTGCGTGCCCGACGGCCGGTAGTTGACCTGAGCGGGAATGCCGAGCTGATTGAGCTTGGTGGCGAACGTCTGCGAGGTCAGTCGCGAGAGGATCTCGAGACCCATGCCGGCGTAGTTGGTGCTCACGCCGGGAATGGGCGACGGCTGATCGTACGGTCCGGCCGAGCCGTTGCCGCTGGAGATGTAGAGGCTGACGCCTTCGAGCTTGTCGGCCAACATGTACGGATCGTGCTGTGCCCACAGAGAATTCGAGGGCGGCCCCCACATAGCGCTGGAGCTGTAGCCGCCGGCGTCGGTCATCGCGTACTGGATTGCCTGCGGCATGCCGAGCGAGGTGGTGCTCAGGATGCCCGAGAGCGAGCCGGCGAACTTGAAGAAACCGGGGTTGCGCGCGGCCAGGAACATCGCGGACGTGCCGCCCATCGACAACCCGACGACTCCGCGGGTGTCGGTGCTACGCCAGTCCCGCTCGAGGATCGGTGGGAGCTCCTTGGTCAGGAACGTCTCCCACTGGTAGTTCTTGCCGTTGTCCTGATCGACCCAGTCGGAGTAGAAGCTGGACTGGCCGCCGATGGGGAGGACCACGTTGACGTTCTTGTCGGCGAAGTAGGACTCGGCGTCGGTCTCGGCCGTCCAGCCGTTCTCCTGATCGGTCGCGCGTAGGCCGTCGAGCATGTACACCTGCGGGAACGTGGCCTGCGGGTTGATGTTCCAGTCACGCGCGAGCAGCAGCTGAACCTGGATGGGCGTTCCCATCGAGGGCGACTGGATCCACAGCGCGACGCGACGATCGGAGAGCCAGTCCACCGACGTGACGGTGGCACCGGACGTCTGCGTGTAGGCGGGGCCGGCAAGCGCAACAGGGGCCGTCTGCGCGATGGGGGCGGCGGAGGCGACGGTCGTCGCCGCGAAGGGGATCATCAGCGCGGAAGCGACGGTCAGTGCTGCTGCCGCTCGTCGAGCCCGTGTGCCGGCCGATGTAGTCCGACCGAACCGAACAAGCTCAGTGCGCATGATGGTGACTCTCTTTCGACGTGACTTTCGAAGGTCTCCTATCGAGACATGCTTCGTATGTCTTTCTACACGTGCCCGGTGCCGACGAGCAGCAGACGCGCTGTGACTGGTGGTGCAATTGTGAACTGGTTCGACGGTGGCGATCACGGTCGAGACCGAAAAATGCCGCCCGGCGCACAGACGCGGGGCGGCATTTCTCGAAGAACGACTTCTCGATCGGTGTCAGGCGTTGAGCGCGTCCAGGATCTGGCCGCGAGCCTTCCACAGCTCGGCTCCCCAGTACGGCCATGCGTGGATGCCGTTGGACGGGAAGCTGTAGGTGGCCGGGATGCCCAGAGTGTTCATCCGGATCTGGAATGCACGGGTGTTGGCGAGCGAGAGTGCCTCAAGCGCCATGCCGTTGGCCGTGTTGTAGAAATCGATCGGCGCGGCCGGACGATCGAACTCGCCGGGCAGACCGCTGGCTGCCGAGATGTACAGGGACAGGCCCTCGAGGCGCGGCGCGAAGACGAACGGGTCGTTGCGCAGCCACGCCGGGTTCCAGGGCGGTCCCCACATGGAGTCGACGTTGAAGCGACCTGCGTCGAGCATCGCGACGCGGATGGCCTCACGCATGCCGGGCGCCGAGATGTTGAGGTAGCCCGAGAGCGAACCGGCGAACTTGAACTGATCGCGGTGGTACGCGGCGAGCGTCAGAGCTGCCGAACCACCCATCGACAGTCCGAGAACACCGTTGTTGCTACGCGAGACGCCGTAGTTCTCGAGGAACGCGGGCAGCTCCTCGGTCAGGAACGTCTCCCACTTGTAGGTGACTTCCTGGCCGTTGAAGTTCGACGAGGTGTACCAGTCGCTGTAGAAGCTCGACTGACCGCCGACGGGCATGACCAGGGTCACGTTGTCGTTGGCGAACTGATCCTGCGCGTTGGTCTCGAACGTCCAGGCGTTGCGATCGTCGCGTGCGCGCAGTCCGTCGAGCAGGTACAGCGCAGCGTTTCCGCCGCGGGCCGCCCACTGGACCTGGACCTTGATGGGGCCCATCTCGGACGGGACGATCAGGTCTTCACGGCCACCGGCAGGGGCCTGATGCGCGACGGGAGCGGGCGCTGCAACAGCGACTGCTCCACCGACGACACCGGCTGCGAGGGGAAGTACGAGCGCTGCAGCACCGACGCCGAGCAGGCGCTGACGCCAGCGTGAAGACGCCTTCGGTGTTCTGCTGAGGCCGGCAAATCGCATGAATCGTGCTCTCTTTCATCTACGCGGTCTCCGCGACATGCGGCCCCCGGCAATCGAACAGGGCTTTCCTGGTGGCCCCTCCGGGCCGAAGGACGATGTGGTCCCGAAAAATCTGAGGTTCTGCTGTGAAAACAGGCGAACCGCTCGATGGAGGTTATTCCATCGAGCGGTTCCAAGGCAAAACTGTGATCAGCGTCCCAGTTTCACCTCGACGTTTCCCTGGAACAGGAGACTATCCTGCTCGGTCCCCGCTGAACAGCCCTGAAAAGTCGTGAAGTTTCACTAAGGGCCGGAAAACGGACCAAACAACCGAAATGTTCCGTGACCGGGTCAGTTACCGATGTTGGCGCTCAGGTCCGGTGCCATGATGCGGATCTGCTCGCCCCAGTAGCCCCACTGGTGGGTACCGACGGCCGGGAACGCATACGTGACGTTGTTGGCACCGATGCTGGCCATCCGGATCTGGAACGCCCGACTGTTCGCCAGTGCGATGGCCTCGAGGCCCATGCCGTTGCCGGTGTTGTAGTAGTCGATGAAGCTCCGCGGGCGATCGAGTCCGCCGGGCAGACCGCTACCTGCGAACACCCACACGCGGGTTCCGTTGTCGCGCAGACGAGGCGCGAAGACGAACGGGTCGTTGCGCAGCCACGCCGGATCCCACGGCGGTCCCCACATCGCGTCGATGTTGTAGCGACCGGAGTCGAGCAAAGCCAGACGCATCGCTTCACGCATGCCGGGAGCGGAGATGTTCAGGTAACCGGACAGCGAGCCTGCGTAGCTGAACTGGTCCGGGTGGTAGGCAGCGAGCGTCAGAGCAGCAGAGCCACCCATCGAGATACCGATGACACCGTTGCGGTTGGGGTTGAAGCCCCAGTTGGCGCGCAGGTTCTCACGCAGGTTCTGCGTCAGGAAGGTCTCCCACTTGTACGTGGTCTGCTGGCCGTTGAAGTTCGACGGTGCGTACCAGTCGGAGTAGAAGCTCGACTGTCCGCCGACCGGCTGGACGACGTTGATGTTGTATCCGGCCAGAACGGCACCGGCGTCGGTCTCGTGCTCCCAGCCGGAGATGTCGGTGGTGGCCCGCAGCCCGTCGAGGAGGTAGACGACACGGTTGGTGTTGCCGTCCGCGGCGCGCCAGACGCGACTCTTGATCGGACCCATGCTCGAGTCCGTCCAGACGTCGATGGCATTGCCGTCGAAGGCAGCGTTGGCAGTTGCGCCACCGCCGGCTACAGCCAATCCCAGTGGGAGGACCACCGCCATCAGCATGGACGTGGCGGCGCGGCGTCCCCAGGACCCACCCCGCTTGTCCTCGGACCGGCTCTTCCTTCTACCCAGCATGCACTCGACCTCTCAGCTGCTTCATCGTCACATCGGTTACGCAATCAACGCTTGATCTCGCAAGTTCTCCATGTCTGCCGCCCGACCACACAGGTCGGACGCATACACATCCTCCGCACTTATCGCACGAAGGACGACCCCCGTTACATGATCGAGATAGCTCATCTTGGCGTCGAGACCAATTCGGCGCAACCCGGTGACCTTTTCGTGTTCGGACATCTAATTGTCCGCCTTCAATATCGGGGCCGGAAGATCACATCGTTGTATTTCGTACTTCGGCACTCGATCGAACCGATATCCGGCGTAGAACAGCGAGCGCTTGAAATTCCGGACGAACAAATCCTTCGTCAACGGGGCCCGATACGAGGTGAGCAGCTCCTGGGTGTCGGGGCAGGTCAGTGCCACCTGAGCCTCGGTGACCCAGTCCTCGTCCATGTACCAGGCAGGTAGGGATAGACGGCGACGAGTCCGAGATCGGCCACCACCCAGTCCGGATACAGGTTCTTGTCGTGTCCGATCCGGCCGTTCTCGAGCCGCTCGGTGTGTGACGCCAACGGGTATGCCAGCCCCATCTGGTCGATGACCCGCACGTCGAGACCGACGTTCATGCTGGTCATTCCGAGGTTGAGGAAGAAGACGGTGTGACCGAACCCACCCTCGGGGATGGGGAGCGGTGGTGGCACGACATCCCAATACGTGAACTGAGCCGACGGCAACAGCAACCCGCCGTCGGGAGTGTCCTCGATCGCCTCGACCATTCCCCGCATGCGCGGGTAGTCGAGGTAGTCCGAGGCCAGGATCGGATGGGCGTGCCCGGTGTTGAGCGAGTAGAACGCCCGCTCGTCGACGATGCCGCTTCGGCCGACGATCGAGCCCTGCGGCATACCCGTCGTATTGGCAGCCGCGACGGCCCAAACCACGATGCCACCCCAGACGAAAAGATCGGCGACGAAAACCGCTGTGGCGCGATCTGCAGACCAGCGTTTCGGGAGGGCAACCGGCAGCACCGAAATCGGCAACAAAAGCGTGAACAATGCCGGCAACAATGTCCGACCGTGCATGAAATCGCCGCCGACGCGGATGGCGTACAAAGCCAGCAGTAGACCACTGATCAACACGAAGACGACCACGGCGGTCGGCGTCCGCAGCGCTGCGAGCCAGCCGCCGACGGTGCGGGGCAGGGACAACCGCACTCGCGAGGCCGACAGTGCAGCACCGACGACCAGCAGTACGAGCGGCAGCCACAGCAGGTACGGCCCCACGAGGTTGGACAGGTACTCGAACCCCTGCGACCACTTGGCTCCGCCGGCATCCTTCGACACCGCGGTGTTGGGGTACGGCAGGCCGTAGTAGCCCATGCGCCAGATCTGATAGAGCACCGGCACGGCTCCGGCGAAGGCGAACACTCGCAGCCTGGACAGCCAGCTCTGCGGGGCCAGGAAGATCATCGCCAGCGCCAGCACCGCCACGATGGACAGTTCCGGACGCACCAGCGGGCCGAGCCCGGCGAAGAAGGCCAGCAGCAGTAGCTCGACGCCACCGGAGCGGCGCTGGCCCCAGCGGACCATCAGCAGCCACAGCATAGCCAGCCAGAAGATGACCAGGCAGGTCTCGAGCCCGGATGTCGCGAAGTCCCGGGCGGGCGGAACCGCGATGTAGACCAGTACACCGGCGGGCAGGAACAGAGTCTGCGACGCGGTGCGACCACGTAGCGCGAACGTGCCCATCATCGCGAGAACGACGGCCGCCGTGGACAGAACCAGTGCGATCGTCAGCACGACGTACTCGAGCCGGCCCTCGCTGAGCCAACTGCCCGCGTAGACGAGGTAGGTCCAGATGGTGCTGGTGTTGGTTTCCACGCGTTCGCCCGCGTTGAACACCGGTCCGTTGCCTGCCAGCAGGTTGCGGACGGTACGCAGAACGATCAGGCCGTCGTCGGCGATCCAGCGGCGCTCCCACGCACCCCAGAGGAACAACGCCCCGGTGACCACGGTCCCGATCCAGAAGACGGGCCTGGTGATCGATGCCCGAGCGGAGTTCTCTTCTCGCGCGTCTCGCTGGTCAGGCGAGGTAGACAGCGACACCAACCACTCCGATCCACGCTATGGCGAGCAGCTGCAGAACCCTGTCTCCCAACGCGATCTCTTCGGGTTCGCCTGCCTCGCCGCCATCGACATCCACTGCGTATCGCAGGATTGCGATAGTAAACGGAATCATCGAGATGGCGAACCAGTTGGCACCCGTGCCGGCATCTTCCTGGAACGCCCACAGGCCGTAACAGATGACGACGGCGGTCGCAGACAGTGTCCAGACGAATCGCAGGTACGTGGTGGTGTAGTTCTCGAGCGATTTGCGGATCTTCGCTCCGGTGCGTTCGGCCAGCTGGAGCTCCGCGTAGCGCTTACCGGCCGCCATGAACAGCGAACCGAACGCCATGATCAGCAGGAACCACTGCGACAGCGGAATCGAGGCAGCGACCCCACCGGCGATCGCCCGGAGCAGGAAGCCCGAGGAGACGATGCAGATGTCGAGCACGGCCTGGTGCTTGAGGCCGAAGCAGTACGCCAGCTGAATCGCGATGTAGACGCCGATGACCAGCGCCAGCTTCCAGTTCGCGATGAACGAGAGACCGATGGCGAGACCGAGCGAGACAACCGCCATCGCGTAGGCGATGTTGACCGGCAGTACGCCCGCGGCGATCGGCCGGAATCGCTTGGTGGGGTGCGCGCGGTCGGCTTCGACATCCAGGGCGTCGTTGACCAGGTAGACCCCGGACGCGGCGAAGCAGAACACGACGAACGCGAGCGCGACGGACAGCAGAACGTCGGGGTCGGTGACCGAGCCCGCCGCCAACGGTGCAGCCAGCACCAGGACGTTCTTGACCCACTGACGCGGACGAAGCGCCTTGACGATGCCGTCCGCCAGGTTCTTCGGCGGTGCGCCTACGGGTGCGGCATCCTCGCTCATTTGTCTCCTTCGAACTTCACGACGGCCGCAGCCGTCAACGCGCCGAGTGCCGATCCGGCCAGCACATCGGTGGGGTAGTGGACTCCGAGCACCAAGCGCGAGAGCAGCATGGGTGGGACGAGGACCGCCGGTAACGGTAGCCCGGTCACCCGGCCGAGGAGAACCGCGGCGGCTGTGGTGGATGTCGCATGCGAGGACGGGAAGCTCAGTTTGCTGGGTGTCGAGACGTTGATGCGCACGGCCGGGTCGTGGGGCCGCGGCCGGCGCACGATGCGCTTGATGACGATCGACGCGGCGTGGGAACCGACTGCCCCGACGGCCACCGAGGCCCACTGACGCCGACGCGGCTTGTCCAGTGCAGCTCCGATACCGGCGATCGCGACCCAGCCGAGTGCGTGTTCGCCGAAGTGCGA
>NZ_BAOX01000220.1:0-8369 GCF_000813105.1 Rhodococcus sp. BS-15
CGATCGGCCAGCGCGGCCAGCATGGCACGGATGTCGGCGTCGTCGCGTCGGTCGGCCGCAAGAGCCGCCGCAGTGACTTCCAGGGTTTCGCGTAGCTCGGTGACGTCGCGGTGTCGGGCGTCCGAGAAGTACTTTCCCAGGGTTCCGCCGACGTCGGAGCACGTCATGACGAATGTGCCCGAACCCTGCCTGCGTTCGACCATGCCTGCATGAACGAGCGCCTGTACTGCTTCGCGCACGGTGTTGCGCCCGGTGCCGGTCATCTCGCACAGTTCGGCTTCGGTGGGAATGCGGGTACCCACCGGCCATCGCTGCGACGTGATCTCCGCGCGCAGCGCAGCCGTTACCTGGGAAATCAGGCTCGATCGCTGGACCTGCCGCACGTGGCTCCTCATGCCGGGGACGTTGCAGCGTCGATAGTAATACTTTGCACCCAATGATCCGGTCATCCTATGATTGCGTGGTGAGTGCGCCCACCGTCCCCGCCGGCCGAATCGTCGGTACCTCGCTCCTGCGCGGGCGAATTCTGGTCTTCTCCGCCATCGTTCTGTCTGCACTGACGCTCCGTGCGGCAGTGACGTCGATCAGCCCGCTGTTCGGCAGGATCGGCACCGACCTCGAGTTCGGTGACACGGTCGTCGGCGTCGTCGGAATGTTGCCCCCGGCGATGTTCGCCGTGTTCGGTCTGGCAACACCGTTTCTCGCCAAGCGCACCGGTCTCGAGCGGGCCGCGTTGCTGGCCATGGCGCTGACCACCATCGGCATGGCCACCCGTGCATTCGCGCCGAACACCGTCTCGTTGCTCGCCCTGTCCGCGATCGCCCTCGCCGGAATGGGAATCGGGAACGTCGTCATCCCGCCGTTGGTCAAACGGTATTTCTCCGATCGCCTCGCTGTGGTGAGCACCATCTACATCTGCGCCATGCAGATCAGCACCATGATTCCGCCCCTGCTCGCGGTCCCCATCGCCGATGCCAACGGGTGGCGGCTCTCGATCGGCGTCTGGGCGATCGTCGGCGTTGCCGCCGCACTGCCGTGGCTCGGCGTCGTGATATCCCGACGCAGCCGTGACGAGAAGGACGTCTCGGGCGAGGCCGGTTCGGCGGCAGTGCACACCCGGACCGGCGGCCGGATTCATCACTCGTCGCTGGCGTGGGGAATGGTCACGATGTTCGCGATGACATCGCTGATCACGTACTCCATGCTCACCTGGCTGCCGACGCTGTTGATCGACTCGGGTATCGGCGAAGGGCTGGCCGGCGCCTCGGTCGCCGCGTTCGGTGCGATGGGCTTGGTCACCTCGCTGGCCGCGCCGACCCTCTGTGCCAGACTACGCAATCCGTTCGGGCTCGTCGTGGTCGCCGCGGTGTGTTATCTCTGCGGGTTCGCCGGCCTGCACTGGTCGCCTGCCGCCGGTACGGTCGTCTGGGTGTGCTTGGTCGGGCTGGGCACGATGACCTTCCCGATGTCGCTGACGCTGATCAACCTCCGCACGCGCACCGCGGTGGGATCGTCCTCGCTCTCGGGATTCACTCAGGGGCTCGGTTACGTGGTGTCCTCGACCGGCCCGATTCTGTTCGGGCTGTTGCACACGCAGTCCGGCGGATGGGGACTGCCATTGACGCTGCTGACCGGATGCGTGGCGGTTCTGCTGGTCGGAGGGTTCCTGTGCTGCCGACCGAGGATGCTCGAAGACACCTGGTGACGCACAGCGACCGTTGACGCTTCATCTCACGTCGGTGCCGGTGAGCGCGTGAGACCAAGTTAATCTTTCGCGTCACCGCACGCAGCGCCGCTGCAACATGGCTTTCCTATGTTCGGTTCACACACCGATCAGGAGGCCACACGTGACCAGCCTTTCTCGCAGCGCTTCGGCAGATGCCGGCTCAGCCACCACGGCGACGGTTCCGCCCGGAACAGTCCCCGTCTCCGTCAACCATCACATCGCGCACTGGAATTCCGAGGACGTCGAGGCCTGGGAGGCCGGCGGCAAACAGATCGCCAAGCGCAATCTGATCTGGTCGGTCATCGCCGAGCACGTCGGATTCTCGATCTGGTCGATCTGGTCGGTGATGGTGCTGTTCATGCCGTTGTCGGTCTACGGCATCGACGCGGCGGGCAAGTTCTTCCTCGTGGCCGTCCCCACCCTCGTCGGCGCGATCCTGCGGATTCCGTACACCTTCGCCACGGCCAAGTTCGGCGGGCGGAACTGGACCATCTTCAGTGCTCTGGTGCTCCTGATCCCCACCGTGCTCACCATGTACTTCATGCTCAACCCGGCGTCGTACACCACGTACATCATCGTCGCGGCGTTCGCCGGACTCGGCGGCGGTAACTTCGCATCCTCGATGACGAACATCAACGCGTTCTATCCACAACGCGAGAAAGGATGGGCGCTCGGCTTGAACGCGGGCGGCGGCAACATCGGTGTTCCCGTCATCCAGCTCATCGGCTTGCTGGTCATCGCCACCATCGGTAACACCGCCCCCGAGATCGTGTGCGCCGTTTATCTCGTCTTCATCGCGCTCGCCGCTGTCGGTGCCGCGCTGTACATGGACAACCTCGACAACCAGAAGACCAACGGGCGCTCCATGATCGACGTGTCGAAGTTCTCGGACTCGTGGTGGATCGCCTTCCTGTACATCGGCACGTTCGGATCGTTCATCGGCTTCAGCTTCGCGTTCGGCCAGGTACTGCAGATCAACTTCCTCGCCGGACTCACCGACGGCGGACCCTCGACTCCCGCTCTGCAGGCGCAGGCTTCGCTGCAGGCCGCACAGATCGCTTTCATCGGACCGTTGCTGGGATCGCTGTCGCGTCCGTACGGCGGCAAGCTCGCCGACAAGATCGGCGGCGGCAAGATCACCCTCTACACGTTCGTGGCCATGACGTTCGCCACCGGAGTTCTGGTCGCGGCCAGTACCTGGGACGATTCGACTCCGGGGGCGGCCAGCGGCACGGTGATGGTGCTCTTCGTCGTCGGATTCATCGCACTCTTCCTGCTCTCCGGAATCGGAAACGGATCGGTCTACAAGATGATCCCCGCAATCTTCGCCGCGAAATCGGTTGCGCTGCAGGGAATGACGGTCGACGAGCAGCAGCACTGGTCACGCAAGATGTCCGGCGCACTGATCGGCATCGCCGGTGCGATCGGCGCTCTCGGCGGAGTCGGAATCAACCTGGTGCTGCGGGCGTCGTACTCGGGCACCGCGAAGTCCGCCACGACGGCGTTCTGGGTGTTCCTCGTCTTCTACGTCGTGTGCGCCCTCGTCACGTGGGCGATCTACCTGCGCAAGACCAACTCCGCCGATGCCGACGCTCCGGTAGCCGTCTGAGTGTCCATCACCGGCAAGAACGAAACACAGTGCACGGCAACGTAGATCGGAAGGACCCGCAATGAAGAACGCGGTAGTGGTAGGTCACGGGATGGTAGGACACCGATTCGTCGAAGCGTTGCGAGCGCGCGACGAGGCGGCCGAGTGGAAGATCACGATCCTGTGCGAGGAGGCACTGGCGGCGTACGACAGGGTGGGACTGTCGTCCTACGTCGGTGCCTGGGACCACAAGGAACTCGCTCTGGCGGGCAACGACTATCCCGGTGACACACTCGTGGAGATGCGCACCGGAGTACGGGCCGAGCGCATCGACCGTGACCACCGCACCGTCGTGACCTCGGCGGGAGATACGGTCGAGTACGACGCTCTGGTCCTCGCCACCGGTTCCTACCCGTTCGTACCGCCGATCACCGGACACGACCTGCCCGCGTGCTTCGTCTATCGCACCCTCGACGACCTCGACAAGATCCGTGCCCGCGCCGATGCCGCGGGACCGGGAGCCGTCGGTGTGGTGGTCGGCGGTGGCCTCCTCGGTCTCGAGGCGGCGAATGCGCTGAAGAAGATGGGTATGACCCCGCACGTCATCGAGTTCGCTCCACGATTGATGCCACTGCAGGTGGACGAGGGCGGCGGCGCGCTGTTGGCTCGCCTCGTCACCGAACTCGGGTTGAACGTCCACGTGGGAGTGGGTACGTCGTCGATCTCCGAGAACGACAGCGCAGGCCTGACGGTCGAACTGAGCGACGGCAACACCATCGACGCCGCGCTGCTGGTGTTCTCCGCCGGTGTTCGTCCGCAGGATCGGCTGGCCCGCGAGAGCGGCCTCGAGGTCGGTGAGCGCGGCGGCATCATGGTCGACATCGGTTGCAGTACCTCCGACCCGGCCGTCTACGCGATCGGCGAATGTGCCGCGGTCGAAGGTAGGTGCTACGGCCTGGTCGCTCCCGGATATTCGACGGCGGAGGTCGTGGCCGACCGATTGCTCGGCGGCGCAGCGCAATTCCCGGGTGCCGACATGTCCACCAAGCTCAAGCTGATGGGCGTGGACGTCGCGAGCTTCGGCGACGCGATGGCGGCCACACCGGGTGCACTCGAGGTGGTGTTCAGTGATGCGCCCAAGGGCACGTACGCCAAGCTCGTCGTGACCGACGACGCGAAGACCCTCCTCGGCGGCATCCTCGTCGGCGATGCCTCCGCGTACTCGCTGTTGCGTCCGCTCGTCGGACGGGAATTGCCCGGCGACCCGGGGGCCCTGATCTCACCGGCAGCCGAACAGGTCGGTATCGGTGCGCTGCCCGACGACGCCGAGATCTGCTCCTGCAACGGCGTGAGCAAGGGTGCCATCTGCTCGGCGATCGCCGACGGAGCCTGCGATCTGGCGGCCGTGAAGAGCTGTACCACCGCGGGTACCACCTGCGGCGGATGCCTGCCGTCCATCAAGTCGTTGCTGGCGGCATCGGGGGTCGTGCTCTCGAAGTCGTTGTGCGAGCACTTCGCTCAGTCCAGGGCCGAGCTGTTCGAGATCGTTCGGGCCACGAACACCCGCACCTTCTCGTCGCTGATCGCCAAGTACGGCACGGGAACCGGCTGCGACATCTGCAAGCCCGTCGTGGCGTCGATTCTCGCGTCGACGTCCTCGGATCACATTCTCGACGGCGAGCAGGCGTCGTTGCAGGACACCAACGATCACTTTCTGGCCAACATCCAGAAGAACGGCACGTACTCGGTGGTGCCTCGGATGCCCGGCGGCGAGTGCACGCCCGAGCAGCTCATCGTCATCGGTGAGGTCGCTCGCGACTTCGGGCTGTACACCAAGGTGACCGGGGGCCAGCGCATCGACATGTTCGGTGCCCGAGTGGAGCAGTTGCCGGCGATCTGGAAGCGCCTCGTCGACGCAGGGATGGAATCGGGCCAGGCGTACGGGAAGTCGTTGCGGACGGTCAAGAGCTGCGTGGGGTCCACCTGGTGCCGCTACGGCGTCCAGGACTCGGTGGGGATGGCGGTCGATCTCGAGAACCGCTACCGGGGTCTACGGTCGCCGCACAAGATCAAGTTCGGCGTCTCGGGTTGCGCGCGAGAATGCGCCGAGGCTCGCGGCAAGGACGTCGGAATCATCGCCACGGAGGGCGGCTGGAACCTGTACGTGGGCGGTAACGGCGGTCAGTCACCCAAGCATGCTCAATTGCTGGCCTCCAACCTCGACGACGCCACCCTGGTCAGCTACATCGACCGTTACCTCATGTTCTACGTGCGTACCGCCGACCGGCTGCAGCGCACGGCACCGTGGCTCGAATCGCTCGACGGGGGACTCGATCACCTCCGAGCCGTCGTGTGCGAGGACAGTCTCGGGATCGGTGCCGAGCTCGAGGCCGACATGGAACGCCACGTCGCCGGGTACAAGGACGAGTGGGCCGGCGTGCTCGACGACGACGAGAAGCTCGGTCGGTTCGTCTCCTTCGTCAATGCTCCGGACGAGGCCGACCCCACCATCGCGTTCGACGAGTCCGGGGCGCGCAAGGTACCCGTGCTGATGGGAATGCCACGTATCGGCGCGTGAGCTGACAACCGGCAGGTCACGAGACTGAGTGCATGTGCACAGACGAGTAATCGCGACTTAACGGGCCAGAAACACAAGCAACGTGGAATAGCTGATCAGGAGGTGCGCCATGACTGTCATCGATTCATCAACAGTGAAGTCACCAACAGCGGTACCGAACGACCTCGCTCGTGATTGGACCCCGGCCTGCACGCTCGACGCGCTGATTCCGGGGCGCGGAGTGGCGGTGCTCCTGCGCGGCGGCACCCAGGCGGCGCTGTTTCTGCTCGACGACGGACGACTGTTCGCGGTGGGCAACATCGATCCGTACGGGCGCGCAGCAGTGATGTCACGCGGACTGGTGGGAGACCGAGGGGGCGAACCCACCGTCGCGTCGCCGTTGCTCAAGCAGGTCTTCTCCCTGGCCGACGGGCGCTGCCTCGATGACCCGCAGGTCACCCTCGGATCGTTCGAGGTCTCCTGCGTCGAGGGCGTCGTGCTCGTCCGTGGCGGATCTACGTGAGCGAAATCGCCGGGGCAGCAATGCCTCTGGCCGGGTTCACCGTCGGGATCACCGCGTCGCGTCGGGCCGAGGAGTTCGCGACTCTGCTCGAGCGGCGCGGGGCCACCGTGATGCACGCCCCCGCAATTCGCATCATCCCACTGGCCGACGACGCCGAACTCGAACGCGTCACCGCCGCCGTCATCGCTGACCCACCCGAAATAACCGTAGCCACAACAGGAATCGGATTTCGTGGCTGGATCGAGGCAGCGGACGGGTGGGGACGGGCAGAAGAACTGGGGCGCGCCCTCGGCACGTCCCGCCTGCTTGCTCGCGGCCCGAAGGCCAAAGGAGCCATTCGAGCAGCCGATCTGCGCGAGGAATGGTCGCCCGCCTCGGAATCCTCGGCGGAGGTACTCGAACATCTGCTCGCCGAAGGAGTCGAGGGCACCCGCATCGCAGTGCAGCTGCACGGCGCGACCACCGAGTGGGAGCCGGTCCCCGACTTCTGTGAGGTGTTGCGCTGTGCGGGAGCCGAAGTGGTTCCGGTGCCGGTGTATCGCTGGACCGCACCCGACGACCAGAGCCCGATGGACCGGATGATCGAAGCCGTCATCGTCGGGGATCTCGACGCCCTCAGCTTCACCTCGGCACCGGCGGTGGCGTCGATGCTGATGCGGGCCGACGAGAACGGCGTACTCGAACCCCTGCTGCAATCGATGCGATCGAGGGTGCTGCCGGTGTGCGTCGGACCGGTCACGGCCGCGCCCCTCGAACAACTCGACGTGGCCACCACACAGCCAACACGAGCGCGTCTGGGGGCACTCGCGCGGCACATCGCCGAGGAACTGCCGAGGCGCACCGGTCGGCTGCACGCAGGCGGACACGTGGTCAGTGTCCGCGGTAAGTGCGTGGTGGTCGACGGTGAAGTTCGACCGGTGTCCCCGGCAGGCATGGCGCTGATGAAGACGCTGGCCCGCAATCCCGGACGCGTCGTCTCCCGCGAGGACCTGTTGGCGTCGCTGCCCGGCGGAGGAGGCGACACCCACGCGGTGGAAACCGCGATGACCAGACTCAGGTCCTCGCTTGGCGCGCCGAAAGCGATCCAGACCGTGGTCAAGCGTGGCTATCGCATCGCACTCGATCACATCGAGACCGAAACGGGTTGCGATTCCGACGAGCCGGCCGCGCGTGCGGCCGTCGTAGAAGGGGGAAAGTACTGATGAAACCGACTCTGGTGTTGGTTGCACACGGCACCCGAAACCCCCGTGGTGTCGAGATGATCGCCGCACTCGCCGATGAGGTGTCGACACAGATCGGTACCACCCGAGTGGCCTTCGTGGACGTACTCGGGCCGTCCCCGGCCGAGGTACTGCGCGACACCGCCGAGTCGGCGGTGGTGGTTCCCGCTTTCCTTGCGTCGGGCTACCACGTGCACACCGATGTGCCGCGAGAGATCGCCGACAGCGCTCACACGTCGGTCGCGGTCACCCGCGCTCTCGGACCCGACCTCGTGCTGGCCGAGGTCATGCTCGCCCGACTGCGCGATGCCGGATGGCAGGCGGGCGACTGCATCGTGCTCGCAGCCGCAGGGTCCTCCGACGCTCGTGCGTTGGAAGAACATCGGCGCGCGGCAGCGATGCTGGCCGACGTCGCTCGGGTCCCGGTACGCATCGGCTACGTCGCCACCAGTACCCCCACCGTGTCCGACGCGGTGTCGACTCTGCGAGAAGCCGGGCACCCACGTGTGTTCGTGGCGTCGTATCTGTTGGCGCGCGGGCTCTTTCACACTCGTTTGGCTGACGCCGGTGCCGACGGTGTCGGTGAACCGCTCGGAGTACATGCCGCGATCGTCGATCTCGTGGTCGCGCGTTACCGCGAGGGTGTTCGCTCTCTCGCTGAATCTAGCGGTGCGGCAAGGGAAGAATTGTCACCGGCTCGTCGGCGCTGACCTCGGCCGGAATCACCGCCAGTGCGTCGCGGCCGACGAGGTGCG
>NZ_BAOX01000219.1:0-8371 GCF_000813105.1 Rhodococcus sp. BS-15
GGCGGAATGGCGGGAGTCGGTTTGATGCCGTCATCGTCGCCGCTGGCTTCGATGGCCAAGCCCGGTCCTGTCACTGCTGGCGGGCCGAGCGCCGGGTTCGGTGGCGTCTCGAACGCGCCGACATCGGCTCGGCCTGCGTCGCCGATGATGCCGCCTATGCACGGGGCGAACAACGGAAATAAGAGGGATGAACAGCGCGATAACCCGTATATCGTGGCTGTTGATCAAGCGTTCCCTATAGCCGACAACAGGCGGTTATCTGCATCGGGTGAACAGCCGTCCGAAAACCAGGTTAGTAGGGTATAGTCCACACCAGGTTCGGTGATGTGTTCATTGCCGTCACCTGTCCGATACGTACATCGTTAACGGGAGGAACACTCACAATGAGCGCACCAATCAAGCTGACACCGGACAACGTTCGGCAGATCGCCAGCCAGATCGACACCGGCCTCACCGATGTGTCGGGTCGATTCAAGAACATTGCCGCGCAGTTCACCGACCTCGGTTCCAGCGGTTTCAAGGGCAATGCGGGCGCAGCGGCCATCGCCAAGGGCGAGGAATTCAATTCCAAGGCCACCAAGATCGTGACCAACGGCCAGGAGAAGGCGCAGGCTCTCCGCGACTTCGCCAACCAGCAGGAGTCCCTCGACAACGAGAAGAACGCAGCCATCTCCGCCATCTAGTGGCTGCTCTGCGCTTCATACCCTTCTAGTCCGCCCCTTGAAAGGACCCCGTCAGTCATGACCGAACTCGTCAACGACCCGGCCGCCGTCGAAGCGGCCCTCGCCAGTGTCTCCGCCCAGCTCAACGGCGCAGAGGATTCCGCCAACCAGGTCCTCAACCAGTACAAGTCCCTCAGCGCGGCTGGTTCCGGTGCCGCTACCGAAGCGGCGGCGGAATTCTCGCAGCTGATGAACCAGCAGCTCGCCGAAGGGCGAGCCGCGGTCGAGCAGCTTCGCACCGTCGTTCGCACGGGCAGCGAGAACAGCGTCCAGATCGACAGGGCGGCAGCAGCCGCTCAGGGTGCCTGATCCACGCAGGCACCCTGAGCGGTTCTGAGTCGATGTCCTCTCGGAGCGTCTAACGCCGCCCGAACTCGTCTCAGATCGATCGACCGTATGGCCCACCGGAGAAGCTCTCCGGTGGGCCATACGTCGTTTCGTAGCCGCGACGCGCGGGACACCCGAAACGAGAGGCATCGCGTGACTGCCGTGCACCCGCGCAGCGACAAATACGATGCCGACGCCCCCGATGCGTCTTGGGCCGCTGTGCATCGGCACCACGCCGCAATGTCGACGCAGAGTCAGGTTTGGTCGCGCCGATCACGGAGCACCATGTCCGGATCGATCCCCAATTCACGAATGATGTCCTCCGGCGCGCGATTGCCGACGACACCGGCCCCCACAGGCTCGCGGGCATAGCCCGGCAGCGCTGCGAGGGCGTCGAGAGCTTGGCCTACAGCATCGACGGTCGCGGACTGAATGACCTTCCAGTACGTGCCGTCGCCGACGTGGCGGGGGTGGGAGACCGCGACGCCCTGTGCGTGAAAGTAGTCGATGGTCGCACCGTGTTCCGGGGTCAGTTGCTGAGGACCACTGGAGTACAGCACCTGGGTCGAGGCGACATGGTCGTACGAGAGCAGCTTGGACAGCGCGGTGAGCGAGCGAGAGTCGAGCCCACGCTGGTCCGACCGCAACGTGGCGATGTACTGCGCCGTTCCCCGGCGATACATGCCCTGTTCGTGCGCAGAGCTGTCGGCCTCGGGCCGCCGCGGTGGTGCGGACGCAAGAGTGTCGTACGGAATCGACATCACCGGTGTGCGGAGGGGCCGCCACTGGCTTTGAGGATCACCGAGGGTGAGCAGCAGCTTCGCCGTCGCGGCCGCGAAGCCTTCCCCTGTCACCGACGACTGAGTGATTTCGACGCTGTCATGATTGCGGACGGCGAAGGTCGCGACACCATCGCGGTATGCGCAGACGAAATACACCCGAGGGGTATCAGCGTGCACGAAAGTCTCTCTCAGGTGTTCCGCCCACCGATCGTCGACCTCGAATCGCACTGGCTGGCGTTGATTGTGGAGCAGCGTCATGCCCCAGTACGCCTCCGTGTATGCCGTCAGCGGGCCCAGAAGCGATTCCCCGAGCGGAGTGAGGCGAGTTCCGCCCGTGTCGACGAGCCCGGACTCGAGCAAGTGTTCGACGGCCACGGAACGGACATCATCAGGCAGGTCCACCGGTGCCGGACCCAGTTCGAGGATCGGCGCAGGCAACAACGAATTGAGGTGGATCAGGTGAGCCAGTTGCATTGCTGCGGTGCTCATGCGAGGCAGCCTTCCCGTTGCGGGTTCGATATGACGGACTCGGATTGGGAGCCGAGTAGTCGGACATGGTGCAGGCTCGGGCGTGAAACTCAGCCTGTGGGCGTATGGGTCGTGGAGGCGCATCGTTCGGAAACTTCGGCCGACGTCGACGCAGTCAGAGTGTCGTCCATGGAAATTGTTCCACGATAGGACAATTCGAGAACGGCGACCATCGACGCCGAGATGAAGGGGTGGTAGTCGGATACAGGATCGAGGGCAGTGAGCTCCGCGGGCACTGGGTCGATACGGCCGGTGCCCGAGGTCCGATCGGCCGGTGCGGTGAGCAGTGGCCACCTGTCGGCGAATGCAGCGAACGTAGCCGATTCGGATCCGGCCGTCGGCTCGCTGGGGTCAGCTCCCTCGGCGGGGGTATCGAGCGCAGCGGTGTCAGGGTGCGCGAGAGCGTAGAGAATCCAGGCCCGAGCGAGTTCGGGGTCGGTGGCCGCGGGGACAGATCTCATCACGGTCTCGAGGACGGCGGCGTCGACACCGAGGCACGTACGCAGATCCTCGGTGTCCCCCGGATTCGGGTTCGTATCGGTCTCTGTGGAGGATCCGAACAGCCATCGAATCGGCTCCTTGAGAGCCAGTGCAGGTACCGCCGCGGCCGAGAAGAGCAACGAGATGGTTACGATGGCGACCAGCAGCACTGCACCGGCAACGGCGAGGACGGTCAGAAGTTTTCCCTTGACTGCCCGTTCGGCGACAGCGCGGACCTTGCTGCGACTGGGCCTCGTGTGGGGCACGCCGTTGCACCAGCCTTTCTTGCAAGCTTTGCGGACCGTACGATAATGTCACAGAGTGTAGATCTGGGCAACGACTATGGAAGGGCGCGGGAGGCGATGAATCAGCAGCGGAAGTACCCGTTGCGCCGCATCGTGCTCGTGTCAGTCGCGACCGCCTCGACGGTGGCCGTCGCTGTGGGCGTCGGTGCCTTCGCAACGGCCATCAGCGGCAACGACGAGCAGTACGGGACAGCGACCGTCGCCCAGAACCCCGCCGCGACAACGTCTCCCAATGCCGCCGGCGATCCCGGTCCAGACCTCACCTCACGCGTCCTGACGTTGCCGACTGCCGCGACCGTGCTCGACAATCACGAGCGAGCGAAGGAAACCCAGGATGCAGCTCTGTTCACCGCGTCGACGTGCGCCGGCTTCATCGCAGCCGACGAGCAACAGCGCGGACTCGGTTCCGTCGGCGATCTCTTGAGCGCATACGAACGAGCGAAAAAGTATGTGCCCGTTCAGTTTGTGGAGAACATTCGAGCCCTCGACGCCAGCGGCGCAGGGATGACGGGCTCGATCACGATTTCGGCCAAGATCACCGACAACCGCTTCGTGCCACCGACCGAGGAAACCCGGTCGGTGCAGATCGCGATGAACTACGAAGAGGGGCGGTGGAAGCTGTGCCCAACACTCGATCCTCTGTGACCGAAGGACACCTCCATGGCCACGTCTGACGAACAGATCCTCGACGCGATCCGGCACGTAGCCCAACAGGTCAACGGCGATCGAGTCTCGGTTGCGATGTACAACCGCCACTCCAGGACAGGCGACCCGTCGCCTATCACCGCCATTCGTCGATTCGAGACGTGGGGAAAGGCCTGCAGCGCTGCAGGTTTGGTGGCCAATCCCTTCAACAAGGAGGGTGGGCGTCGAGTGTCCGACGAGGATGCTCTGGCCGCGCTACGACGCGCGGGCAACGACTTTGCCCTCAAAACAGGTCTCGCGCCCTACTCGATGACGTTGGACTTCTACGACGAGTGGCGGCTGCGGCAAGTGGTCGTCGACGACATCCTCGGCCTGGCGGTCCTCCACAAGCGATTCGGCAAGTGGAAGGATCTCAAAGCCCGCGCAGGGTTGAGCACCGAACACGTGGCGCGCTCAGCGGAGCTGGCTCGGCTCGACGCAGTGGCGAGGGCAGCACGGAGTTACGACGACGCGGGACACGGACCGCCGTCTCGCCTGACCCAGGCCTTCTACGACCACTGGCACAGCAATCAGCCCGATCGTGACCAACTGCCGACCTCGGCGGTGCTGAAAGAAGAGTACGGCGGCTGGGGCAAAGTGAAGGAAGCAGCCGAGATCGGTTGAATACCACGCTGTGGTCCATATCGGTTGCCGCGGTGAAAGAGTCGAGGATGCGCTTACGCCCGCCGGGCGCGCTCAGATGTTGACGTGCCCGTGGCGGATGATCTTTTTCGCGGAGGGGTCGAGACCGTCAGCTGTAGGTCCGGTGGCCTCCGCCTCGCTCACTGGAGGCGAATCTTCGGGTAGTTCATCAGGGCCGCTCGCTGGCGGGGTCGTGTGGCGGAGTCCTGCATCATCGCGATCCGCGCGCTCGTCGTCGATGTCCCCGCCGTATGGGTGATCGCCCCTGTCGTCGCCCCTGTCGTTGTCTTCGTCGTCGCTGGGCGGGAGATAGGCGGGAGGGGACGGAACGGTGGGGACGAATTTGAACGTTGCGCCGGTCGCGAGCTCGTTCAGATCGGGAAGAGGCGGTCTGGATGCACCTGCCTCGTCGGTACCGAGATAGTCCTCGTGCAGTGGGTCGTAGATGAACGCATCAGGATCGGGCTCACCCCGCGCGCCGTCGAGCAAGACCGGCGCGAGCGCGTACAGCGCGTCGATATCGTCGCCGTACTGAGGATCCTCGACCTTCCACCAGACACGGGGATACAACTTGGGGATGCGGTCGGAAACCTGCGTGCGGAACGCCTCCCACGCGTCGACGAGTTGCGGCGGCGGCGGCTTCGACTCGCCGGGGGAGTAGCCATAGAACGACTGAAACTCGACCGCCTTGTTGATGCCCGCCGTTTCGTCGGTGAGCAGCGCGATGCCCCTGCCGCGATCGTTGGAGGAGATCGTTCCACCGATACGGGTGGCCTCCGTGCGAAGCTGGTCCGGGAATGCCTCCCGGATCGTCTTGTCCGCGGGTACACCGAGCGAGATCCGCAGCCCGATGTTCCCGAGCAGCTGACCATCGATCGTTTCTCGGTAGACCTCCTGGGTGGCGATCACGACGTGGATCTTGAATTCGCGTCCGACGCGGGTCAGTTCCTTGAGATCCTCGACGAACTTCTTCAAACCGTCTTTGCCGTAGGTCGATTCGATGTGGGAACGCATTGTCGCGAACTCGTCGAGGAGCAGCATCATCGGCGGGCGTTGGAAGGGGTCGGCGAGACGCTGCCGCTTCCGTGTTTTGGCGTCGAGCTGCCGGGCGTGCAGCTCGTCGACGAACAGGCGCGTGAGCCGTACATGGTCGGCCGCGGTTTGAGAGACAGCGATGATGTTGTTCTCGCCGTTCATGCTCTCGTAGTCGGTGGTCTTGCCGTCGCCCAAACCGATCTGCCAGCCCGCTGCTCGGGCAGGTTCGATGATGTCGCCGCGGATGAACACCGACTTACCCGAACCCGTGCCACCGACGATGAGAATGTGAGGGAACTTCGCCGGGTCGACCCCGAGAATCTCCCCCAACGCGTCGACCCCGAGGCGAACCCGGTAGCTGGAGTAAAGCTCGAGCGCGTCGGCCTTGCTCTGCGCAACCCTGTCCGGGATCGGCGGCGCGATGGCACCGGGGAAGCGGGCTTTGCGGTTGAACTGCAGCATGTCCCGCTCGGTCAAGACTTTCAACGACCACTTCCCGCCGACGGACTTGGTGACCTTCTCGTAGATGTATTCCTGCATGCGGGCCGTCGCGAACTCGCCGGGCGTCTTGGTCTGCAACACGAATTGTTGGCATTCATCGGCGGCGTCGATATCCAAGCCGGTATTGGGGACCACGATGGTGTCGGGCAGGACAGAGCGCACGCGCGCCAGAAACGGGTGATCGGGGGCCTCGACGATGGCCTCCGCGGCGGAGTATGCAGGGGGAGGGGTGTCACTGACAGGACCGTCGGGAGTAGCTGCGGGTTGCTTCGCCAGCGAGACCGGCGCGCTCGCGTGCCGGAGCAGAACGGTACGCCACCACATGCACAGCGCGGCACCGCCGAACAGGCCGCCGTACCAGCACACGAGAGAAGTCGTCGAGTACGCCGTCACAGGGAGCGGGTTGACGATACGAGATAGGAGCGAGCCCGCCGAAACCAAGGCAAGCCCTGTGGCCAACCACGGCAGCAGCCTGATGTAAACCTCACGTCGTGCAGGCGACATGCCGCGCTGTGTCGAGTCGGTCACCGGATTTCACCTTCTGTCGAGCACTGAAACGAAAGGGGGTGCGGAGCGTCGTGTCAGGAGCTGATGGACCTGCGGGGATCAGGGATGAACCGCCACGCCGAGTGGGGGAATTCACCGGCCAGCGGCAGGCTGTCCATCGCATGCGCGACCACCTCCGGCTGCGCATCGAACGGGGTCACATCCTCGAACAGAACAATCAGGGAGAAATGGCAGTACGTCTCGTGCACAGCCGGGATCTCGCCGTCGGCGTTCGGAACGAAGTAGTCCGCAGAATCGTAAGTGTTGGGGATCAGGTGAGGCTGATCGTCACGGTATTCAACCGGTGCCGCCGACTCCGCGAGGCTGTCCCGGATGATCGTTCGGAACCGCTTCTGACGCGCTTCGAGCTCGCCGGGGCGCATCGTGTGGAAATTGGTCATTAGCCCGATGACTTCGGTGAAAATCATGGCGTGTTCTCCCTCGGTATTCACTCCTATACGAACAGCGAATCTACCATGTGTACTGGGTCCTATTCGGATGACTTGTTTGCCTGTCGCCATTGCGTATCGAGCCGGTTGTGCGCACGGCTGTCGTGATGCTCGCCTCGGTGATCATATCCGCTGATGACCACGGATTATCCTTCGAATGCTCGGCCGGTCGATCTTCCGAATAACGCCGCAAGTGGGTAGTGTTCACTCGCCGGCATCAGTGGAGGCATACGGCGGTATCCGTATGTAATCGAAGGTGTCGATTTCGAGGCGGTATGGTGTGGAATCGAGAGACCATCGATCGAAATTCGGCACGGTGTTCTGTAGATGGAAACGAATGGAGCGAATGTGGCGGACATCCTGTGTCACCCCTGCGCGGTAGCAGTCGTCAACGACGACGACAGCGCCCTGAGCGCCGAGCAGAACGAGGCACTGACCGCGTGGAGCAACTCGGTCGGGCAGGTCGTCGTCGAAGTCGACCTCGACCATCAAGGTGCCTGGTTCCACTGCGCCGGATGCGGGGGCACAGAGACGGAGGGCCACTCCGTGTCACCCGTCGGGTCAACCCGATAGCCACCGGCGCATCACCCACCGAGCCGCCTCGCTGCGTGCGAGTGCAGCGACATCGAAAGGAAAACACTTGAGCTACAACACCATCGACGAAATCAAGCAAGCGAACACCCGACTGGGTCACAGCTGGTTCGACACCGGTACGGCTCTCTACCACGGATCGTCCGTGGAGTCGGAGATCATCGGCGGCTTCTACTTCGTCGAATCCAGCTACCGAGAGCTCGGTAATTCCGACAGCGGCAAGGTATTTCGCGCCGTCGCCGCCAGTCCGGACGGAAGCGTTCAGTACCTCAGTGGCGCAGACACGTTCGACACGGCCGAGTCGGCACGCGAGTACATCGACGACATCGTCGCCACCCGGTAACCGAACTGCCGACGCTGGGCACTCGGCGTGCCCGCTGGAGAAGCGTAATCGTAAGCACCACAGCGAAAGAGTGGAATCACACATGGGAACAAAATCCGGCACCATCGCGGGATACACCTACCAAGCCGAGAACTACCGACCCGGCGACCTCGTCGAGCTGCTCATCTCCGCCGGAGAGGCAGCTCCCGGAGCCAGGGGAATGACGCCGGAAGAAGTGCTCGACCAGATCGCCGGCGAACGCGGCATCGAACGACTCGACGAACGCACCTTCGACTCGAACGACTTCCCGAAGGTGATCCTCGAGGATCAGGTCACCGAAGACGACCGAGCGACCTGGTACGGCGAGGACAATTGACCGGAGAGGGTCGCATGCCCCCGCTCACCTCGACCGGGCCCGCAGCGGGAGTGCGCCCGGCCGACCACCGCACGGCCCACG
>NZ_BAOX01000218.1:0-8410 GCF_000813105.1 Rhodococcus sp. BS-15
GGTCCAGCAGTATTCACCGTCGATGGCATGCTGGCCACTTCGAGTTGATAACACTTCGTCGCGCTACCGTTCTCCAACGTGCAGTCCACCGTCGTCACATCCGAGGTCAATGCCCCCTCGGCGAAGAGCGAGCGACCTCGGTCGAGCCCCCGGTCGATCCCCCGGTCGTCACCGAGGCGTCGTCTGTTTGCACTGATTCGCCAGCGCCCGACGAGCAGGCGCTGGCCACTGCGAGCGTCGCTGCCACGCTGACGACCAGCTTCTTCGTTGAAATCTTCATGGATGCTCTCCCGCTGGATGAATTTCGATGGTCGATCCGCCGGACGTGTAGTCCCTAGTTGTCGTTGGGAGGTCCACCGGCGGGAGGTCCACCGGCGGGAGGTCCACCGGCGGCACCCTCGTCGGAGTCGACGGTCTGGCCGACCAAGCAAGTGATCACCTGGTTGTCGGCGGCTGGATTCGCGTGGTAGTGGTAGCCGGCGGACTCGGTGGTGTGGCCATTGCACTCATCGAGGTCGTCGGGTGCCGCACCGTCCGCGAACGGGCTGTGTACCGCGTATCCGTCGAGCGCGTAGCCGAATTGCGCGGTGTCACCGTCGCTCGCCTCGCCGACCTCGGAGCAGCCGACCGCGCCATGCAGGTGGTAGCCTCGGTCGGGTTGAAGTGTCCGCCGCAGTCGTCGAACGCGGCAATGGTGTAAGCACCGAGGATCGCGTCAACAGGCGCGGACGCGTCGATACGCACGCCGTCGAGCGTGATCCCCAGGATGCCCTGCGAGTCGGCGGACTGCGCAGCATCTACGGGTGTGGTGGGGATGACGACCTCGGTCGTGATCGGCTCACCGTTCTCGAGCCAATCGACTCTTCCCTCGATGCAATGGTTTTGGAGGGCAGGGTCGACATCTGGGCGGGCAGCGGCCTCGAACTCTTCTTGGGTCTCGGTGACCAGTACGTTTCCGTCCTCGTCGTACATGCGCCACGTGTCGTCATCGTAGGTTTCGGCAAGGTCCTCGATGAACTTCCCGTCGAGGTCGTACTGGTTCTCGCCGTCGAACCAAATACCGCCGTTCTCGGCGCTGTCGGTGATTGTGGGCGGACAGAATGGGCCTACCTCGTGGTCGACCGGGTAGCCCGCGACCGTCATTCGGTAGCAGGTCGTTTCGGCACCGCCGCTCAGAGTGCAATCCTCGGTAGTGGGCTCACCGACCAAAGCACCGTCGAGGAAGAGACCGGTGTCCATGCCTGTCACCGCGGTGGAGGTGGCGGGCGTGGACGCCGCGGACTCGCTGGATTCGGGCTCAGAGGTGCCACAAGAGGCCAGTGTCAGCGCAGTCAACGACAACACCGCTACTACACGCGATCGACGGACAATAGGCGACGCGAAGCTTCCGGCCTGGTGGAGGTTCATTATGGGAGTATGAAGTCAATGACTGTGAACGCTCTGTGCGGTTCTACACAGCTTCTCCACAGGTTGCCGTCCTTCGGAAGTGCCGATGTCTGAACGCTCATCGGATGCACGCCGCCGCGTGCTGATCATCGAGGACGACCTCTCGATCTGCGACATCGTGTCGACGGCTTTGCGATTTCAGGGCTACTCCGTGGCCCAGACGGCAGACGGGGCGAGCGGTCTGGATCTGGCGACCGCGGGCGATATCGACCTCGTCGTGCTGGATGTCATGCTTCCCGGCATCGATGGATTCGAGGTGTGCCGACGGTTGCGCGAGGCAGGGTCGCGCGTCCCGGTCCTGTTCCTCTCCGCGCGCGACGACACGGTGAACAGAATTCGTGGCTTTGCCACCGGCGGGGACGACTACCTCACCAAACCCTTCAGCGTCGATGAACTGCTGATGCGAGTTGCAGCGATCCTGCGCCGTTCCTGCATCGACGAACTCTCCGATGTGTTGCAGGTGGGTTCCTTGAGTCTCGAACTCTCAGGACGCGAGGTTCGGCGCGCTGGAACGCTCGTCGATCTCTCGGCCACCGAGCACAAGTTGCTCGAGTACCTCATGAGCAATCGAGGTGTAGTGGTGTCGAAATCGCAGATCCTTGCCAATGTTTGGGACGAAAACTATGAGGGGACCGATAACGTGGTCGAGCTGTACATCGGCTACTTGCGCCGCAAGCTCGACGACGGCCACACGCCGTTGATCCACACCAGACGCGGCCTGGGCTATGTCCTGCGCGAAGCGAACAGATGAATCGTCTGTCCTTACGCTGGGTAATTCTGTTGCCGATCCTGGCCGCGATAACGACGGGCTTTGCGGTGTTCGCGATATTCATCGACCACAGTGACCGCTCGACCAGATTGACGCAGATCGATCGCGAACTGATCCGCGCTCAACGGCCCGACATGACTGGACTCGAGGTACCGCCAGCTAGTGGTCTGGACCCGTCCAGCGCGGCTCCCGACCCAATCGACTTCGCCACCAATGGAGTCGACCCTCCAATTCAGCTGACCATCTCGCCTGCCGGCGCTGTGACAAATGCGCGGGGCGGCGAATTTCCGTTTTCCAGCAGCGATCTCGTTGACTTGGGCACCACTCGAGAGCCCACGAGTACCGAGATTCGAGATTATCGGGTCTTTGCCGCAGTCAGACCGGATGGGCAAGTGCAGGTTACCGCGCTCTCCCTGGAGGGATTCGATTCCGCGACAGCTGCGCTGCGACGTAACCTCCTTGCCGGCGGTCTTGTCATCGCCCTGTTCGAGTCCACGATAGCGTGGTTGCTGGCAGCTCGACTGGTTCGTCCGCTGGCCGACATGGCGGACACAGTCAACAAAATCGCCGATGGAGCGCTGGACACCGAGATTCGGCACACGGCCGGATCTCGCGAGGTTTCCGAGCTGTCGGCTGATATCGATCGCATGGTCGCTCGGCTGCGCGAAGCTCTGGCCGAGCGCGAGCGGTCCGTGGAGTTGTCCTCCGAGGCGCGTGACGACATGAAAAAATTCATTGCCGATGTCTCCCACGAGATTCGCACGCCACTAGCGGCCCTCAAGGGATACAGCGACCTCTACGTGGCGGGGATGCTCACCGAACCGGGAGCCCTCGACCGAGCCATGTTGCGGGTCGGCAACGAAAGCGACCGCCTGCATCGATTGGTGAACTCGATGCTGGACCTGGTCCGTGATACGGGATCTGCCAAATACGTTGTCGTGCAATTCGATCTGGTGCGAATAGTGCAGGCAGTGATCGAAGACCTACGTGCGGTCCACCCTCGACGAGTGATCACGCTCGAGATAGTTCCCGATGAGAACAAACCGGTGACCGGAGACCCGTCCCGGCTCCACCAGGCTGTTCTGAACCTCGCTTCCAATGCGTGCACCCACACCCCCGAATCCACGCCGATCGCCGTCGTGATGGAGTGCGAGCAGGATGCAGTCGAAGTACGCGTGATCGACCACGGACCCGGAATAGATGAACAGGAAGGGACACGAATCTTTCTGCCCCTCTACCGTATCGACCCGTCGCGGACACGAGATGGACACAGTGGGGCTGGTCTCGGACTGGCCATCGCCCAGCAAATAGCATTCGAGCATCACGGCACAGTCGCCGTCTATCCCACGCCGGGCGGCGGTGCGACATTTACGCTGCGCCTGCCTGGGTGAATTCACCAGGAAGTCCCTAGTTAGGCCGACTCACCGACACGGACCGTGGTGCGGGTGAGAATTCCGGTCGTCCGGGCGTTGTGTGCGGGGGTGGTCATTCGTCCTGCGCTGTAAGTACTCCGAGGGATGTCGGGCTCTCTGTCAGTTGTGGGGCCGGCTCCTCATTCGTGTTTCGCCGCATTCGATTTCACTTCACCGTGCGTGAGAGTTCCTACCCTCGCCTGACCAGAACGACCGCTGTGATCCACCTCAGGAGCGCACGTCAGTGGAACACCGATAATGAAGTAGCTCTTGACGTCACCAGGCGTCTCCATGAAGTTCAGCGAGTTCGAGCTGCTCCCATTATCAACTCAGTGTCGTCAGGCAGCGGCGAGGTATTGCCACCCGTCACCTGAAACTGGCGTAACGGGCGGGTGCGGTTCGACCTGCGGCCTTCCTGCGGTCACGTCACATCAAGCTCGAGGAGATACGCCCTCGTGCAGCGATCGCCAACCCGGTCGGGTGTCGATCACCTCCACAGGTGAGCAAACGTCAAATCAACCCCTGTTTGCTCGCGGCATAAACCGCCTCGGCTCGTCGGGACACCGCGAGCTTGCGCATGATGTTGCTGACGTGAAACTTGACAGTCGTCGCCGAGATGAAGAGTCTGGTTCCGATCATGTTGTTGGACAATCCCGTCGCAAGCAGCCGAAGCACTTCGAGTTCACGCTCGGTCAGCCGCTCGATACTGCTCGGAGTCCCATTCAGTGATCGAACGACAGCCGAGGCACTGCGCGAATCGAAGGCGCTCTCCCCACGCGAGACGGCCCGGATTGCCCGAACCAACTCGGTGGTGTCGACGTCCTTGACCACGTAGCCCCGAGCACCAGCATGCACGGCCTCCACCACGAGTCGATCGTCGAGGAAAGTCGTCAAGACCAATAGGCCTATTCCGTTGTGCGCCTTCGCTAGCTGCGCACACAGCGCGAGGCCCTCGTAGTCCGAACTGGCAGAGAGCTTGAGATCCATCAGCACGATGTCAGGCTCGACCCGTGCGACGACGGCTAGGCCCTCCTCCCGGGTGGACGCCTCCCCCACGATCGTCAGATCCGACTCGCGTTCGAGCACCGATCGCAGCCCATCCCGAAGAATGGCGTGGTCGTCGACCAGGACGATGCGGACGGTGGGCGCCGCCACCTGCCCGATGCCCGTGCGAACCGTGGGAACGCTCACTGTGTTGTGCCCTTCTCGGATGGTTCATGGAAGGGAATGCGCACTGCCACGCGCACACCCCCGGTTCGGCGCGGCGGATCTCGAGGGTGCCGCCGTGTTCGCGGGTACGGGCCGCCATATTCGCCAATCCACGGTGCCTGCCGTCTACATCGGTGGACTCGGCCATGTGCAGCATCATGCGCAGATGAGCCGGATCGCCATCGCCATCGTCGGCAATCGAGAGTTGCACGTGGTCGGGCGAGTAGGTCAACCGAAGGATAGCCCGCGATGCATGTGCGTGTACCGCAGTGTTGAACAGTGCCTCGCCGGCAATGCGGAGCAGTGAGTGCTCGCAATCGCCACTCAATTCGACGGGAGTTCCTTCGACTCTCAACGAGACCTGCAGCTCGTCGGGCATGTGGACTATCGACAGCTGTTCGAGCATTTCGGGAAGCGACGTACGGTCGACGTCCTGGGGATGATTGAGCGCATAGATCGCCGACCGCAGCTGTTCCACTGCTCGACGCGTCAGATCCTTGGCCAGATCCAGTCTTTCACCACGCTCCTCGAAGGAGATGTCGCTGCGACACACTTCGATCTGCATACCCGCGGACAGCACAGCCTGGGTAACGCTGTCGTGCAGTTCGCGGGCGATGCGGTGGCGTTCGTCATCGAGCACCTGATGCTGATGCGCGGCACCCAGCTGTCGCTGCATCAGCTGGAGTTCGGCATTTCGGGCCGCGAGATCCGCTGCTGTCCGGTTCGCCTGAGCATAGGCGCTCTCGGTGCGCTCGAGCAGTTGCCTTCGACTCTGGAACAGAGCCGAATTCTGCAGTGCCACCGCAGTTTGGCTGGCGAGAATGCTCAACACCGCGGCGTCCGTGCCATCGAGAACCCGCTGCTCTCCGGTCCACGCCGCAAAGGCCCCGACGACGCCTCCGTCGAACGCAATCGGAACGAAGGCGTGATGGGCTGAGATCACCGGAGTCAGGCCGCCGCCGCAGGTCGATTGCTGAATCGACTCGAGGCAGTCGATGACGTCGTCCGGCAGCGGCGGCCCCTCGACGTTGTCTACCAGGAACGGAGTTGCATCGGGTCCGAGCACCAATCGCCGAGGACCGGCGTCCGGGAGCGCACCATCGGCGAGAGCGAACACGACCCACCGTGCACTCAGGTGCGCCCGAGCCGCCTCGGCCACCGCACACACCAGTGTTTCCGGACCATCGACAGTGCGCACCAAGGCACGTGAAATCAGCTCCAACGCATAGACCACGCGTTCCAAACGCTCTGCCGCACCTCGATACTGCGGATAGAAAGTGTTCTTTCCCGAGCGCAGACCGGTCAACAGAGACAGATCCGGTCCGGACGTCAAATCTGGTTCGGGCGTCACAGAGCAACCCTGAACAAATCGACCATCTCGCGATGTGTGGCAGATCGAGGATTGGTGGACATGCACGCATCCAATAGCGCGTTGGTCGCCAACACATCCAGATCGGACTCACTGACACCGATCTGAGCCAGACCGGTAGGAACACCGACCTGACGAGCGAGGCGGTCCACACGGTCTGCGACGGCCATGGCAGCCTCTTCCGGCGTAGCTCTGCCCTCGGGCAATCCGAGGCTCGTCGCGATGGCCACGTACGGCAACGGATCCTGCGCGGCGTTGAAGCGGATGACGTGCGGTAGCAACACGCCGTTGATCACCCCGTGCGGTAGGTCGAGCAGTCCCCCCACCTGATGACTCATCGCGTGCGTGGCACCGAGAATCGCGTTGGTGAACGCCAACCCGGCCTCCAAGCTCGCCTGGGCCATCGACCCACGTGCGCCCATGTCGGTAGGTTCATCGATGGTGCGAGCCAGCTGGGACATCACCATGGTGATGGCTCGGAGTGCGTGGTGGTCGGTCAGCTGGTTGTGACCGAGCGAAACAAATGCCTCAATTCCGTGCGTGAGGGCATCCAAACCGGTTGCAGCATTGAGCCATTCCGGCATCGTGGTCAGCAAAATCGGATCGATGACGGTGATATCGGGAACGAGCGCCCGGCCGAGGATGGTGATCTTGGTCGAGCGTGCGGTATCGGTCACGATGCAGAATTGCGAGACGTCGGCTCCGGTGCCCGATGTCGTCGGCACCATGACCAGAGGTGGGATCGGCCGGGTGGCCTGATCGACACCCTCGTAGTCGAGGATTCTGCCGCCGTTGCCGGCAAGGATGGCGATCCCTTTGGCCGCATCCATCACCGATCCTCCGCCGATGGCCACGAGCACGTCACAGCCGGCGGCTGCGTAGTACTCGTGGCCGGCCTCGATTTCGGCATCCTTGGGATTGGGTGTCAATGCACTCCACACCTGCGGATCGAGACCTTGGGCCGTGAGCAGGTCGACCAACTGCCCGGCCCAGCCGCTGTCGAGCAGCCCCGAATCCGTGACGAGCATCGGCCGTACCCCGCCGAGGCGGCGTGCCGCATGCGCGACCTCGCCCAGCGAATCGGGACCGAACACGATTTCGGGCGCGTGAAACTTCAGGACTCGTGGAGCCTCGACTCGGCTGCGCTGTGAGTCCAGATCGTGCAGAGCCTTGCCGACGTCCGCTGTAGCTGCCTGGTCCACCGTTCACACCCTCGCCGTCTTCGGTCCGAAAGCATCCGGACCTGTGATTCAGGTTACAACCTTACGAGTGCCGCGCGACCGATTCCACCAGCGCCGGACCGGGTTCTCACCTGCCGATCGGGTAGGTACATGGATTTCGGCGACGCATCGGGGCGTATCGCCCCGATCAGGACTGCCAGCAGAATGACAGCGTTCGGGCCGGCGAATCTCGAGGTCCTACTCCTACCGTTCATGTCGGAAGTCAACCCACCGACAGGGAGTAAGTCATGAAGAAGCACCTCGTCAAAGCCGCAGCAGTGACCGGTATTGCATTGGCCAGCATCGGAATCGGCACCGGCATAGCATCTGCCGCTCCTGCACCCCAGCCGAACCCGGTTCCTGCGCAAACGCAGCCCGAAGCGCCGGCGCCGGCACCGGCACCGGCGTCGACCGACCACGGCTTCTGGTTCTTTTCGCAGTGGATTCCGCTGCCGTTCTGAGAATGACCCGACTGTCGTCGTGGCTCCGCTCTGTGAGACCACAGAGATGACTCCGGTTCTCCGAATTCCACGCGCATCCGAGACTCGAGCGTCCGCGAGCCGGTAGCGGCAGCACACACGACGACACCACCGGCGATATCCACAGCTGTCGACCCGACAGCCATGACATTGCGCAACAACACCACCTAAGGGGAAAATTGTGAAGATCAGTTCTCTGAGTCGATCCGTCGGCCTGTCCGCAATGGGAATCGCCATGGTCTGCGGAGTGGCAGCGTGTAGCACAGATGGGGCCGAGGCCCCGATACCCTCGACGTCATCGTCGACGACGTCGAGCATCGGTGACACCGGAAGCGGAACGGCCTTGGCTGCGATGGACCCAGAACTTCAGGCCTGCCTGGAGGAGAACGGTGTCGCGGCACCGCCGAACCAAGGTTCAATCCCGATGGGCGAGATGCCCTCCGGCCCAGCGCCTTCGGCCGATACGGTAGCCGGCGACGACACCGCGGCCGGCGGCCCTCCCGGTA
>NZ_BAOX01000217.1:0-8467 GCF_000813105.1 Rhodococcus sp. BS-15
TGACGCCGTCGGCGGCGATCGCAGCCGCGTTGGCCAGCGATTCGTCGACCGAGGGCCGGCGGAACTCCCGGACGATCCTACTGAACACCAACAGCAGGACCACCAGGACGTACATGATCTCCGACGAGGGTCCGTAGAAATAGTCGTTGTCCTTGGTCACGAATTTGCCGACTTCGTCGAGGAAGAGCCCGAATCCGATCCCGCCGAGCAGCACGGTGAACACCCGAACGCCGAACCCGATGAACATCCACCCGATCAGCAACGCGAACATCATCGCCGCGCCGCCGTACAGGGCATGAGCGATGTGGAGCGACTTGCCGCCTACCTGGGGATAGTGGGTCAACTCCAGGTAAGCCCTGGTGATCAGAATGGTCGCGATGGCGACGACCATGAATGCCTCGGATGCGGGGCTTCCGTAGGCATCGCGAATCATGCCACCGCGATATGTGGTCCCCGGACGACCGGTCATCGATCGAGTATGTGCCGCCTGCCGTCGCCCGGGGGCCGTTTTCGCACGTCTGAAGTTTCCTGGGTTGACAAATCTGATTGCCGAAACTGCAATGGTGTCATGGAAGAGTCGAACACCGGCCTGGACGAGGTCATCGCGGGCCTCGGCCCCCGCCTCAAGCGCATCAGGATGGAGAAGAACACGACACTGGCATCACTGTCGGACACCACGGGAATTTCGATCAGCACACTGTCGCGACTCGAGTCCGGTGACCGCAAGCCCAGCCTCGAATTGCTGTGGCCCATCGCTCGGGCCCACCAGATGAAACTCGACGATCTGGTGACTGCGCCGCCCGTGGCGGACCCTCGGGTGCGCACCACGGCCACCGTTCGCGAAAACGTGACGATCCTTCCCCTGACGCTGCGCCCGGGCGGCCTGCAGGCGTACAAGCTCCTGATCCGCCCGGAGAGCTCGGAGCCGCGGCCCCGGACCCACGAGGGGTACGAGTGGTTCTACGTCCTCGACGGCACCCTCCGCCTGATTCTCGGCGAGCACGATCTGACGATGAAGGCCGGTGAGGCAGCCGAATTCGATACTCGTGTGCCGCACTGGTTCGGTGCCGTCGGCAACCGGCCGGTGGAGCTTCTGAGCCTGTTCGGACCCCAGGGCGAGCGGATGCACGTGCGGGCAAAACCGACGGTATGAAATGTCATGTCCGTGTGAGACAGTGAAGCCCGCTCGACGCCAGGATCCGCTTCGGTCATCCGCACCGACCACAACATCTCGAGGAAAAAGATGACCGACAGACTGCCCGAATCGCCTGCATCTCGCACTCACGTGGACATCGCAACCGGAGTGCTCGTCGGGATCCGCGGTGGATCCGTTGCCGACGCCATCGACGAGCTGTTCACGACCGCGAGAAATCACCGGGTCAGTCTGTTCGAGCTCTCTCGCACGCTCATCACCGTCGCGGAGGGCCGCGATATCGAGCGATCCTCGGCCACCGATGCGGTGTACGAGGTGTGGGGCTCGGCACTCGGCCGTCGAGGCGCAGAGACGACCTTCGGCTTGGTCACCGATTCCGCAGCGATCTGATCGAACCAGCGGTCCGATCGAACCGGGAAGCTAGCCGCGAACGGATGGATCGCTGCGTAGCTCCGGAAATCGTGCCGTCATCGCATCGATGTGTCGGTACATTTCGTAAAGCTCGGTCCGGAGCTTCGACGCCTCGGACTCGAACGCTCGGGCCCGGGATTCGGCGCGATCCGCGCGAGCACGAAACGCCTTGGACTGTGCCTGTTCGATGGACGCCGAACACGTCTCGATGTGTTCGGCCAGTCCTCTCGCGAACACCCTCGCCTGCTCGAGGTTGACGGCATAGTTGTCGTCTCGCGGAGCCGGTGACGCCGCGCCGTTCGCTGTGCCCATGAAAACTCGTCACCCTCGATCGTCGGCCGGAAATTCTTTCGCGACTCTACGCTCGGCACCGAACGCTTCGTCCGTGAACCGGGGTCACCCGAAGACGAGCGCCAGGACGACAGATGCCGAGGTGGCAGCAATGGCGATGACAATGGTCGCCGCGATCGCACGCTGCCGCACCGTTCGGTAACTGGACCCTGCGCGGTCGTACTCGGAGTCGTCCTGATCGCCGTCCGTTCCGTAGAAGTCGTCCGAGTTCAGCCCGTCCTCGTCGAAGTAGACGACGTCTCGCGGCGGCACCCATTGCTGACCGTTGGCTTCGATAGCGGCTCCGAGCCGTTCCAGCCGTATCCGAGCGCGGGTGGGATACCAGTCGGAGGGCGCGTGGATGGGCAGAGCCCGCGCCATCATCAGAGGCGACCTGTACTGCTTCTCCAGTGCGGCGAACGCAGCGGACGCCGTCGGATCGTCGTCGGACTTGTCGGTGAGGAACCATGCCGCTCCGGCCGCCGCACGATCGCCGAGCACCAGATACGTGTACGCGAGCAATTCGAGAATGCCGGGCGACGTAGGGTTCCGAACCAATGCGCCGACCAGCCGATCGCGAGCAGCGATGCTGTCTCCGCGCGCCAGATCCTCCTGCGCTCGATCGATCACGTCCACGCGTCGACAATAACTCGTGCACACGAAAAAGCCCCTGCCGGACAACCGGAAGGGGCTTTCATCGTGCTTGTCGATCCAACACCGTGGTGGCCAGGGCCGGGATCGAACCGGCGACCTTCCGCTTTTCAGGCGGACGCTCGTACCAACTGAGCTACCTGGCCGGGCGGCACCGGTAAAACAATGCCATCGCAATGTCGATACTTTCGTACCGATGTTGCGACCCTGACGGGACTCGAACCCGCGACCTCCGCCGTGACAGGGCGGCGCGCTAACCAACTGCGCCACAGGGCCTTGCTGTTGTTGCCGCGCTATTTCTAGCGCAGCAACTCTCCGAACTGCAAATCCGCATCTCGCGGGAAGCGAGACGAAGAATGCTGTACTGCCGACCGGGTTGTCAATCCGATCTCTTCCTACGTACCCCCTACGGGATTCGAACCCGCGCTACCGCCTTGAAAGGGCGGCGTCCTAGGCCGCTAGACGAAGGGGGCCCGCCGAACTGCTTCGACGTTACCCTCAACGGCGTTCCGTTGGGAGCTGGGATAGCTTAGGACACTTTTGTTGTAAATCTCAAACTGGCAGGTCAGAGGTGGTTTTCGCGCAGTTTTCGCCGTAATGCTCCCACCCGTGCAACTTGAATTCCGCGAGCCAACGCTCCGACGCCATCGCAAGCAGCACGACCTCGACGGACTCCTCGAACCGCTCGCGCAGATCTGCGTTGTCTGCCACCAGATCCGACATGTACCGCTGACCCGCCATCGACGCGGCGAGCACTCGTACGAACTTGGTCGCGTCGAACTCCGGTTTCAGGTCACCCATCGCCAGCGCCCGCTCGGCCTGCGCGTGCCCCTGAGCGCCCCAGACTCGACCGCCACCCGAATGAACTTCCGCGTAGAACTCCGGCTCGACTATCAGCCGAAACTCGGCACGCACGATCACGTCGTTCTGGAAGTTCTGCGCTATGTCGTCCACGATCCCGCGGATGACATAGAACGGATGTGCAGTGGTGTCGGCCCACTTCTCCGTGATGGCGACGTACCGATCCAGTCCGGCCCCGAGCACAGCTCGGGCCAGATCTTCCTTCGACTGGAAGTGGAAATACATCGCACCCTTGGTGGCATTGGAGCCCTCCAAGATGGTGTTGACGGATGCCGCTGCGTATCCACGCTTGGCGAATTCCGCCGCCGCCGCCTCCACGATGGCAGCCCGGGTCCGCCGTGCGCGCTCTTGTTGTGCCATTTATTCCGTGCCTCCGAGCCCCAAGCGCCCTGCGTATCCGCAGGTAGTACAGATAGAGAGTACTTCACCCGAACGACACGCGAGTCGACTCACCTACGGTTCGCTTCGACACACACACCCGACAGAAAAATCGGTTAGGCAACCGAAACAAGCCGGATGGTATGATCTGCGCGGCTCGAGTGCGCTGCAGGGGGTGCGCACTCGAGCCGCTTCTCGACGTGGTCCACAACCGTCGGCAACGCAGCACTACTCAGAACTTTCCTGCGCCGAATCACACCCCGACCGACTCTCCCTCGGCGGCATTCGGGGCACATTCGAGGCACATCCGAGTTTCGCGAACCGAATGGTCGACACATCGCCCGCGCCGCTGTCGGGCCTACGAACCGATTTCGGTTGAAAACCGAATTACATTTGACGGTAAGGGATCTCGAGCCCGGGAAGCTTCGCATTGCTCGTTAGCATTTCAAATCTATTGCCCACCAATCGAATACGCAGGCACCGCTACTACCAATCGTCAAATCCATTGCACGGTAATCGATATGAGAAAGACCGGTCGGTAACGTTTTCGACACGTTCGAAGGTCAAGCGCCGAGCTCACGCCCGCGCTGACTTACTGTGACATGCACCATATGGGGAGTTCGGCCGATCGGAAACGAGTGAATGCCATGAAGGTATCGATCCGCCCATTTCGTTCCATCACAACTCTGTTCGCGGTGGCCGTGCTCGCTCTGTCGACAACCGGCACGGCGGCTGCAGACCCCCTGGGCAACTTCATCGCTCCCGTCCCCGACCCGGCTCTCTATCTACCCACCCCACTGGGCGAGCCTGGTTCGATCCCCCCCGCAGGCTACGAACAACAACCTCCCGGGTCGGTGCTGGCAACCCGACAGGTGACCGTCGGACCGCTGTTAACGCCGGTCACTTCGACCCAGATCCTGTTTCGCACCACCGATTCCAAGGACCGTCCCGTCGCTGCGGCCACCACCGTGATCGTGCCGGTCGCACCGTGGACCGGTGCCGGGACCCGACCCGTCGTGGCATACAACATGGCCATCAACTCACTCGGCAACACATGCGCGCCGTCCTGGCTGCTCCCCCGCGGGCTCGCGCGGGAGATCCCCGCTGTTCAGGCCTTCCTGGCCAAGAACTACGCCGTAGTCGTCACCGATCACGAGGGGCCACGACAGGCCTACGCGGCCGGACGCATAGCCGGGCACGCGGTGCTCGACGCCCTCCGAGCCATGGTCCGACTGCCCGAGCTCGGTTTGCCCGCGTCGTCTCCGATCGCTGTGACGGGGTATTCGGGTGGGCGATCGCCACAGGATGGGCCTCACAATTGGCCCCCACGTACGCGCCCGACGTCAATCTGGTGGGCGCGGCGTTCGGTGGTCCACCGACCGATTACCGGATTCTGCTGACGTCGATGAACGGAACGGCCGCGTCGACGCTCTTCCTGTCCGCAGCACTCGGGGTGGCCCGCGAGTACCCCGAACTGTTCTCGCTCATGAACGCCAACGGACTGCGTCTGGCCACGATCGCCAAGGACATGTGCGTCAGCCTGCTCGCCCCCGGTGGAGTGGTGGCCCCGATCCCGGCGCAGGCGCTCTCGGACATCCCGAATGTCGATCGCACCGAGATCGCCGAGAGCGTCATCGCCGCGACCCGTCTCGGCGGCGACCTCGCGCCCACCATCCCCACCATGATCTACCAGGGCCAACAGGAGTTCTGGATTCCTCGGCAGGGAGCCGAGACCCTCTACGACGAATGGTGCGCTCAGGGTGCGAACGTCAGACTCGAGGAGTATCTCGGCGAGCACCTGATCGTTGCCTTCAGCGGCATTCCCGGCGCGTACGCCTGGATCGACGACCGGCTGGCCGGCATTCCGGTGCCGCAAGGATGCAGCAGCTTCGGACGCTGACCGGTCGGCACCGGTGCCGGGGGTACTGCCCGTCGGTGCTGCGCGGCCCATTACACTTTCGAGCCGCGCCCCTATAGCTCAGTTGGTAGAGCTACGGACTTTTAATCCGCAGGTCGTAGGTTCGAGTCCTACTGGGGGCACCATCTTGACCAGGTATTTCCTGGTCAGACGCGGTATCTGCGGTCTCCGAATCGGTCGAAGTGGTCACCGAATGGTCTCGAGAGCTATCACGAAGCGCCTGGTCACGGCCCGCGCGAGGCACCAAGCCACCATGACGGAAATGTCGACGGCGAGAACCCCCGAGCTCAATCGGGCAACCCGCTGGACTCCGTGGTTTTGCGCCTCTAGTTTGTTGTCCGGTAGCCGCAATGTATTTCCTGAGCCCTCCCAGCAAGAAAGAGGTACCTTTGAGTGATGAAGCGGACCACCAGCGCCAAGGCAGCGACCCAACGCGCCCGGGCTCGGGGGGTGGACACGATGGCCATTCAGCCACGACGGATGCTAACCACTCAACGCCGCCAAGCGGTGTCGGCGCAGTCGATAGCCAGGAAGGCGACCAAGGCAGTCAGCGGAGTCCGAATCAAGTAGCCGACGAAAACGTCGTCGACGTCGTCGAGGAAATTCTCGAAGGCGAACTGACCGACTCCGAATTGTCGGAGCGTATCCACGAGCAGATTTGGGAAGCACCCCTTCCACCTCCGGCCGCATTGGCCGCTTACGAGCGAGTCCTTCCTGGTGCGGCTCATCGCGTTCTGGCTATGGCGGAGCGGCACGTGGGCATACACGAAGCGCGACAAGAAACTGTGCGTGCTGCAGTCGATGGCCAGGTCAAGGTCGAAGTCACCATCGCCGAGGCGGACAGAGACTCGCTGAAGCGCGGCCAGTACCTCGCAACCACAGTGTCGGCGTTTGTGTCCGCACTGGCTTTCGCAGGCCTCTTCCTCACCCCCTGGGCTGCCGTTGGGTTTGCGGTTCCACTTGCTCATATTGCTTCGACCCTGGTCCGCACAGTGTCTGACGGTCATAACACGTCGATCAAGCAACACCACGACGGCAGCGACGAAGCAGGCGCGTCTGGCGACCCTGAGTCAGATACCCCCTCGCCCCAGTAGCAGCCATTCGCCGCTATGCAATCACCGTAGGTATTGCAGCTGGTAGTGCAGGATTACCGGCTGCTCTTCTGCGGACATTGCCCACAGGATCGCTACATCGTGGTCGACATACGAAGACGTTTTGATCACCTCCACGTAGAACGGCCGCCCCGCCCGCTCGAACTTCGCTCGACGCAACTCAGGATGGTTCGGACTGCTGGCGATCAGCTGAACAACTCGTTTGATCTCGGACTCGATGTACTCCGAGTCGAGCGGGCACAGGCTTTCTACGTACATCGATAGGTCGTCGAGGGTCTTCGCCGCGTTGGGCGTGTGGGTGATTTCTGCCATGCGTGCACATTACCCCATTGCCCCATTACCCCGCTTGCAACATTTGGTTGTTACCCAATCGAGGTTGAGTGCCTGGTTACGATGTGGCATTCTGGTCCGGTAGGCCGGAACACCGGAGTGGAACCGTGGCATCCGACTGACCAAGAAAACCACCACAGGCACGAATCCAAGATGAGCGCACCTCAGCCCCAGGTGTGGGGTTTGTGCACTTCCCAGAGGAGATTGAATGTCCAGTGCAAGCATCCTGGTCGAGACCGACGCGAGAGGTCGAGCCAACCTGAGCAAGTTCGGCAAGAACGCCCGATTCTTGGCGCGCGAGGATGAAAATGGAACAGTCATTCTCGAGCGCGCGGTCGTCATGACAGAGACCGAAGCAAGATTTCATAGGAATCCCGAAGCAGTTGCTGCGGTCGATTCCTTCATCGCCGACGAATCTGACGTCGTCACGCGCGAGATTTAGTCACAGGCAATTAGTCAAACCAACCATCAACCTTCCGAGCACCCCGCATTTCGATGCGGGGTGCTTCGCTGTCGAAGGCAGGTTTCGGGTGGCTTCAAAGTGGTCGCAGACAATCCGTGTGACCACGTGACCACCCATCCCCAACTGGCGGCATGGAGGTCCGGCGACCAGTTCCAACTGTCACTCACCGGGTTTCACCGTCATCAGGTGTCACGGACTCGTTCCGACTTTTGATCCGCAGGTCGTAGGTTCGAGTCCTACTGGGGGCACCACACACCGTCCGGGTAACAGTGATCACACCTGTCCGGAACGTACACTCGGGAGTAACGATCGGCCGAGACCGAGCGACGTGCAGGGGGAACTGCAGCGGTCGTGAACTCGCGAAGGCCGGCCGGAAGATCGGCGCTCCGGGGGCACTTCCGCCGATCGACACCGAAACATCACGACCGCCGGAACAGCAAGTGAACAGGCGCGACGAGGTTCACACCGAACCTACGGTGCCGTAAGCTGGACCGGTCGTACGCAATCTATGGAGGCGATCTAATGGCGAGGGATCTGACACAGCTCGAGCTTCTGCAAGAGCTGGTGCCCACTGCCGAGGACAATGTGAACCGTCACATTTCGATGGCGCGGGAGTGGCACCCTCACGACTACGTTCCGTGGGACGAAGGCCGTAACTTCGCCGCACTCGGCGGCCAGGACTACGACCCGGAGCAGTCCAAGCTCTCCGACGTCGCACAGGCCGCGATGATCACCAACCTGCTCACCGAGGACAACCTGCCGTCCTACCACCGTGAGATAGCCGAGAACTTCTCCCAGGACGGTGCCTGGGGAACCTGGGTCGGTCGCTGGACCGCCGAGGAGAACCGCCACGGCATCGT
>NZ_BAOX01000216.1:0-8572 GCF_000813105.1 Rhodococcus sp. BS-15
TCGAGCCCGAGCAGCCGGGCCCGGATCCTCGGCAGGCAGCCCGATGCTCGTCCGTGCGCTTGACCGCTGAGCTCGCCCCTGAGCGATCGAGCGTGCCGTCAACGCGCGCATCACGGTGTCGCGCAGCCTGCCGCGAACCCCGGTCCCCGGAGCCAGGCCACTTCCGATGGGAGGCAACCCTTTCGAGGGCGAATACAGTGGATGGGGCGAGAGTTCGACCCAGGTGATACCGAGCCGCTCGGCGGCCATACCGCCGCCTGCGGTCAGGATGTCGGACACGACGAGATCGACGTTCTCCCGCTCGAGGTCGGGCAGCAACTCGGTCGAGACGAACGCCGCCCGTGAGTGGATGCGTTGTCCGGCATCGAGATCGTCGTCCTCCGGCCGCGGTGCAAGGCCACCCAACGGAAGCGCCCGCAGCCCCGCGGCATGCGCGTCGGGCACCCACCGGCTACCGGTGAAGAGGATCGGTTCGTCGCCTGCCGCGCGGAAGAGCAGAGACAGCGCGATTGCCGGAAAAGCATGCCCCGGATCGGGCCCGGCCACCACTGCTACTCGCACGAATACAGCGTGCCACACTCGAGCCGTGCCGCTCGACGTGTGCCGAGATCAGGTCGTGAGAGTCGGCCCGAACCTGTGCGGCGATCGGTCGAGATCGCGTTCGACGCAGCCTCGTTCACGCACTCTCGGTCCGGAGGTAACTGTCGACCGCATACGCCATCTCGCGTGTCACCTCGGTACCGGAGACACGCTCGGACACCATCTCCGCCGACTGCACCGCGGACTGCACCATCAGCAGCACCAGCGTGGCCAGAGTGGTGGGATCCCCCGCACGAATCGAGGAATCACGTTGTCCGGCAACGACCAGAGAAGACAGTGCGTCGATGATCAACGATTGACTGGTTCCGAGTCGATGCAGAATGTAGGTGGCCAACACGTCGGAATCGGAACGCAGAATCTTCACGAACAGCGGATGGAGTCGGATGCGGTCGGCAACTTCGCCGACGGCAGTCACGATCTGATCGCGAGCCGACGCGGTGGCATCGAAACTAGGAATCAGGGCGCCGATCTCACGAGTGAGCAGGCTCGACACCACTGCTCGCGTATCGGCCCATCTCCTGTACACGGTCGGCCTGCTGACCTCGGCACGACGCGCGATCTCGGCCAAGGTCGTGCGCTTGACTCCGTGTTCGAGGATGCAGGACCGGGCCGCGTCGAGAACGGTGTCCTCGACCGACTTCTCGGGAGCACCGGTTGGGGAGGGCGACTGCGGGGGCTCGGACGAGACAGGACTCGACACCGGCTGCTCGATCACGTGCCACCCTTCGCAATTCGGACAAAAGGACTGTATTTCCAGCGATAACAATCTTTTTCGTTACAGTACCTCACGGTTACACGCACATTGGGCCCGCAAATCACCGGTAACACTCATGCGCAATGTACGCCGGAGGCATCCGGCGATGAATCGTCTCGGTCACCACCACGGCCATCGTCAACCCTGGCAAGCTGATCGATGTGATCGACGAATCGTTGCAACCGTGACCCGATCGGTGACGGTGTTGACCAATCCGATGGCCGGAGGTGGGCGCGCAGGGCACGCCGGACGCGCGCCGTGGCGCGCCTGAGGGAGCGAGAACTTCACGTCACGGCCATCGAAGGCCGCACACCAGGAGATGCGCTGACATTGCTCGAGAAGGCCGTCGGCAGCGGTACGGACGCCGTGGTCGCCGTCGGCGGCGACGGGCTCGTCAATCTCGTCGTTCAAGTGCTCGCCGGCACCGACGTTCCGATGGGCCTCATCCCGGCCGGCACCGGCAACGATCTGGCCCGGACTCTGGGCCTGCCTCGCGACGATGCTGCCCATGCAGCCGACATTGTCGCCGACAACGTCACGCGCGCAATCGATCTCGGCCGGATCGGCGAGCGCTGGTTCGCCACCGTCCTGTCCAGTGGTTTCGACTCTCTGGTCACCGAGAGGGCCAAGCGACTGCGTTGGCCGCGCGGACCTCTCCGGTACAACGCGGCCATGATGCTACAGCTGGCGTCACTGGAAAAGCTCCCGTACGTCATCGAACTGGACGATGCCGAACTTCGCCTCGACGCCACCTTGGTCGCGGTCGGAAACGGCAGGAGCTACGGAGGCGGCATGGTCGTGTGCCCTGCCGCGCGGGTGGACGACGGCCTGCTCGATGTCACCGTCGTTCGCGCGGTGAGTCGGACGCGACTGCTCGGACTGTCGCCGACTCTCTATCGGGGAACACACATCGACTTGCCGGAGGTCGACACCTACACCTCGACGCATGTCACGCTGCGGTGCGACGGAATCGTCGCCTATTCGGACGGGGAACGTGTCGCAGAACTACCTGTTACCGCACGTTGCGTGTCGCGGGCACTTCGAGTGTTCGTAGATCAGGTTTCTGCGTCTCGTGGGTGACCGGTACCGCCGCGTCAGAACTTCAGCGACGAGCGATCGTCGTTCGACGAGATCGCCTTGTACAGCCACACCAGTCCCAACACGATCGCGCCGGCCACCACCAGCCAGAAGACACCCTTGACGATGGTGCCCAGAAGCGCGAGCGCAATCCAGATCAGAACGATGAATCCCAGTACTTTCCAGAACATGAGTGCTCCTACCGTGTCGCCGCGCACCGTGTCGTATCGCGTACTTCGATACTGTCACCAGGGCGCGACGAACACATCGGGGTGAACCCTGAATTGTCTCAGCGGTGCCGCGACCGGATCTGGTCGATCTCGGTGAGCGCCTCGGCCCATCCCTGCAGTCGATCCGTCGCCGACAGCAGCTCGCGTCGATGCGATTCCACGACCGTCGTCGACGCCGATCCGGCCGGTCCGGTCATCCGCGCGGCCGCTGCGACGAGCTGCTCGTACTGATCGACCCCGGTAGCGAGTTCGGCTGCAGCCGAGGCTATTCCGTTGCGCAGGTGTTCGCGGGTCACAGCGCTCGCCGCCCCCGCACGTTCCAGAGCGGCGATGTCGACGGCGACTCCTTCGAGACCGCGGGCTGCATCGGAGGTCACCGCGATCATCTCCTCGACGTCGTCGGCACCGATCGTCTCGGACCTCGCCAGGATCCCCAGCAGCTCGAACAGACTCTGCTCGGCACCGGCCAGTCGGGTCATCGACTCGTATGCGGCAGATCCGCGCTGCGGCGACACGCGCTTGGTCGGTAGGCCCACGGGGACCGGTTGAGCCCGAAGACGCCGCAACCGCGTCACCGCAAATGCCGCCGGGACGGCCATGAGGGCAGCACCACCGCCGCCCACGAACAGAGTCCACTCCGGTGCCGACAACACCGCCATCCCCGCAGTTCCCACCGCTGTAGTCGTGGACGCGGCTCCGAACCTGATTCCGCGTCGCCTGGCGCGGCGAATCTTCTTCAGATGCTTGACGCGGGGGTCCTTCCGACGTCCTGCAGCGTCGAGAATCGAGGTCCCGACGCTACGAGCGGACTCCGCCAGAGACCTGACCACTGCACCGGACTCGGTGACGGCCGCGATCACGGACTCTCGATCGAGCGAAACGGCCGGCCGCTTACGCGACCGGCCGGATTCGTGATCTCTTCTACCCATGTCGACGCTGCTGTCGGACGACCAAGGTGTTCGTCAGGTCGATCTACGCCTGAGCCGGGGGCTCGGGCGTCGCGTCCGGGGACTTGGCGATCGACGGCTTCGCCGCGGCATTGCCGGACGGCAGCGAGTCGCCTGCCATCGATGCGCGGATCTGCTCCAAGCGACTGTGGCCCGCCATCTGCACGGATGCCTGCTGGACCTCCATCATGCGACCGGAGACCGTGTTCTGCGCCAGCTCCGCCGATCCCAGGGCATCTGCGTAGCGACGTTCGATCTTGTCGCGCACAGCGTCGAGGCTCGGGGTGTTGCCGGGCGCGGACAGGGTGCTGTCCATCGACCGAAGGGATTCGCTGACCTTCTCCTGCATCTTCGCCTGCTCGAGCTGGCTGAGCAGCTTCGTGCGTTCTGCGACCTTCGACTGCAGAGCCATGGCGTTCTGCTCGACGGCCTTCTTGGCCTGGGTGGCCGCCTGCAGGGACTGGTCGTGCAGGACCTTGAGGTCCTCGACGCTCTGCTCGGCGGTCACCAGCTGCGCAGCGAATGCCTCGGCTGCGTTCGTGTACTGCGTGGCCTTCTCGATGTCGCCTGCGGTGGCGGCCTGATCGGCCAGCGTCACCGCTTGCCGAGCGTTCGCGTTGAGCTTCTCGACCTCGTCCAGCTGCCGGCTGAGCTTCATTTCGAGCTGGCGCTGATTACCGATGACGGACGCGGCCTGCTGGGACAGTGCCTGATGCTGCCGCTGCGCGTCTTCGATCGCCTGCTGAATCTGAACTTTGGGGTCGGCCTTCTCGTCGATCTTGGAATTGAAGAGCGCCATCATGTACTTCCAGGCTTTGACGAAAGGATTAGCCATGGGGTGGTCCTGCCTCCATCTGTTGCGCCGCGGTGGCCGCGTACGGGTCGGCTGCTCTCGCAGTGACCGAAATGAACCTGTCCGTGCTGTGAAAGTCGGGTGCGTGGTCTGGAGTGGAACTGGGTACTTTTCCGATCTTAGGCGGCGGCGAGAGCTCTGGCAGCAGGTGCCGGAATCACGACGCGAGTCTCGCCGTCGATACGGGTGGCGACAGCCGCGTCGTCGAGCCGCGCGGCCGCGGTGGAGGCGTCGGACAGTGTCACGCTGACATCGCTCATGACGTCCGAGAGAGGGACGGCGAGGGCGTCGCAGATCGCGGCGAGGAGTTCGCTCGACGCCTCCTTGCGACCGCGTTCCACCTCGGAGAGGTATCCGAGGCTCACGCGTGCGGTGTTCGAGACTTCACGCAGGGTTCGGCTCTGTGCGACGCGAGTACGCCGCAGACTGTCGCCGAGTGCTTCACGCAATAGCAGCGCCATCTCGCTCCTCCTCGTTGGTGTTCGTGCCGACGACTGTGCCGCCGAGACGACAACGTTCATATCTCGTTCGTCCGAAGCCGTCACGATGTTCAACGTCCCAGCCGGTCCGATTGGTTCCCGACCCTATATGCCCGTTCACTCCGACACGCGCCGAAGTTGCTCCGACACGGCTGCCAAGACTGTATCCCCCCGACTCGTTCGCCTGCTCGCCCGCGCGCGACACGGCCGTTGTCGAGGTCACGTCGGAAGGATTCACGCGGAGGACACGCCTCGTCGCAGACGAAAGGCCTGCACCACGTAGTCCAGGCCGGTGTACACGGTGAGTAGTACCGCCAGCGCCATCAGAGCAACCGCGAACGGGTCGACGACGCTCGGCAGCGGGCACAGGTACACCCCTATCGCGAACGTCTGCACCAGAGTCTTCACCTTGCCGCCGCGGCCTGCGGGGATGACGCCGTGGCGAATGACGGCGAACCGCACGGCGGTGATGCCGATTTCCCGCACCCCGATGATCACGGTCACCCACCACGACAGGTCGCCCAACATCGACAGTCCCACCAGCGCGGCACCGATCAGTGCCTTGTCCGCGATGGGGTCGGCCATCTTCCCGAAGTCGGTGACGAGACCGTATTTGCGGGCCAACTGGCCGTCGATCCGGTCGGTGATGGCAGCAGCAGCGAAGATCGCGGTTGCCGCCAGCCGCCAGGTCGTGTCCTGGCCGTCGCCGACGAACAGCGCTGCGAGAAAGACCGGAACCAGTGCGATCCGGAGCACCGTGAGGACGTTCGCGATATTGAGCAGGGGCACTTCGTCCGGCCCACCGGCGACAGCGTTGCTGTGGGGCAGCCCCGACGTGCGCGCAGAATCTCCTGTGCCGGACGCGCGGTTGCCCGGAATCTCGCCACTGGAAGGAACGCCGTGATCGGGCGTGACCGGCCCACTCATCGGCGAACCAGGGAGCCGTCGACGACGTACCGGTCGGCGTGTCGGCTTTTGCGCAGCACCGATCCGCTGAGACGGGGACACAGCTCACGAAGCGACACACGAAAAGTTTATCGGTTGAAGTACTGACTACTGTTCACCCCATGACTTCTGGGCCGAATCGGGCGAGTCGCGGCATCGCAGACCCCGACTCCGACGTGAATTCCGACATCGCGGACCGTCGCTCCGCGAACGACGGCACCCTCGTCGTGCGTCGAGCCAGGACCTCCGACATCCCCGAGATCAAGCGTTTGATCGACATCTACGCAGGACGCATTCTGCTCGAGAAGAACCTCGTCACCCTGTACGAGGCGGTGCAGGAGTTCTGGATCGCCGAGCGTGACGGCGAGATCATCGGCTGCGGTGCGCTGCACGTGCTGTGGGCCGATCTGGGCGAGGTTCGCACCGTCGCCGTCGATCCCGCCGCGAAGGGACACGGAGCAGGCCACCTGATCGTCGCCAAACTGATCGAGGTCGCTCGCGATCTGGCGCTGCAGAAGGTGTTCGTGCTGACCTTCGAGGTGGATTTCTTCTCCCGACACGGATTTGCCGAGATCGACGGAACCCCGGTGACGGCCGAGGTCTACGCGGAGATGTGCCGGTCGTACGACACCGGCGTGGCGGAGTTCCTGGACCTGAGTTACGTCAAACCGAACACTCTGGGCAACACGCGGATGCTGCTCTCGCTCTGACAGAATTCCGGTATCACCCCACGAATCCGGAAGAGAGCTCCATGCCACTGATCGCCGTCAGCTACACCTACTCGCCCGCCACCACGGAAGGACGCGACACCCACCGCGCGGCACACCGTGCCTGGCTGGCCGACCTACTCGACCGGAAGACCCTCGTGTCGAGCGGGCCGTACGCCGACGGCAGCGGCGCACTGCTGCTGGTGGAAGGTCCCGATGCCGCCACCGTCGAAACGCTGTTCGCGCAGGATCCGTTCGCGGTGGAGAACCTGATCGAGACGGCAACGTTCCACGAGTGGACGCCCGTCATGGGCACTTTCACATCCTGATCGGCCCGCTCACCCGGTTCGCGTGAATGGACCATTGCACACCGCCGAGACGGCTGCAGTGGTTCATTCACGCGAACCAGGACCGTCAGAACTCGTCCGACGCGGGCTGCTCGTCCGGGTCGCCGCCTTTGATCGACCACAGCAGACCGTCGAGCTCGTCCGGTTTGACGAGCACCTCGCGGGCCTTCGATCCCTCACTGGGGCCGACGACTCCGCGGTTCTCCATCAGGTCCATCAATCGCCCGGCCTTGGCGAAGCGACTCGAAGCTTGCGTTGCAGCATCGACGTCGAACCGAACTGACTCGTCACGACCAGCTCGACCGCCTGCAACAGCACGTCGAGGTCATCGCCGATATCGGGGTCGACGTCCTTCTTGTCCGAGACCTTCGCGGCGGTGACGGTCTCGTTGTACTCGGGCTCGGCCTGGTTCTTGGCGAAGTCGACGACGGCAGCGATTTCCTCGTCGGTGATGAACGCACCCTGCAGACGCGTCGGCTTGCCTGCACCCATCGGTAGGAAGAGCGCGTCGCCCATACCGATCAATTTCTCCGCACCCGGCTGATCCAGGATGACGCGGGAGTCGGTCAGGGACGAGGTGGCGAAGGCAAGACGCGACGGCACGTTCGTCTTGATCAGACCGGTGACGACGTCGACCGAGGGACGCTGGGTGGCGAGCACCAGGTGGATGCCGGCTGCACGCGCCTTCTGCGTGATCCGCACGATCGCTTCCTCGACGTCACGGGGAGCGGTCATCATGAGGTCGGCCAGCTCGTCGACGATCGCGAGGATGTACGGGTAGGGCCGATAGACGCGTTCGCTGCCCAGCGGTGCGGTGATCTCGCCGGAACGCACCTTCTTGTTGAAGTCGTCGATGTGGCGGACCTTGTTGATCTGCATGTCCTGGTAGCGCTGCTCCATCTCCTCGACGAGCCAGGCCAGAGCCGCGGCAGCCTTCTTGGGCTGCGTGATGATCGGGGTGATCAGGTGCGGAATGCCCTCGTAGGGCGTCAGCTCCACCATCTTCGGGTCGATCAGGATCATCCGAACCTCGTCCGGCGTCGCCCGAGCGAGCAGCGAGACGAGCATCGAGTTCACGAAGCTCGACTTACCGGAACCGGTGGATCCGGCCACCAGCAAGTGGGGCATCTTCGCGAGGTTGGCGCTGACGAAGTCGCCCTCGATGTCCTTGCCCAGTCCGATCACCAACGGGTGGTGATCCTTTCGCGTCGACGGTGCGGTGAGCACGTCCGCCAGGCGGACCATCTCTCGGTCCGAATTGGGTACCTCGATACCGACCGCGGATTTACCCGGGATCGGCGCGAGCAGACGCACGTTGTCGGTGGCGACGGCATAGGCGATGTTGCGCGCGAGTGCGGTGATCTTCTCGACCTTGACGCCGGGGCCCAGCTCCACCTCGTAGCGGGTGACCGTGGGCCCGCGGGTGAAACCGGTGACCGCAGCATCGATCTTGAACTGTTCGAGTACCTCGGAGATCGCCTCGATCATGGCGTCGTTGGCCTGGCTGCGGGTCTTGGGCGGATCCCCGTCGATCAGTAGCGACAGCGACGGAAGCGTGTAATCCCCGTCGACGACGCGATCGACGACGATCTTGTCGTCCTCGGCTGCCTGCTTCGGTTCGGCTGCCTTCACG